>JBDSBT010000038.1:0-23417 GCA_039921425.1 Gemmatimonadaceae bacterium
GCGACGTTCATCGCGGCAGCAGCGGGAGTTTCGGTTGCAACCGGCGCCATTGCGGCGGTTGTGTCTGCGGCCGGCTCATCTTTCTTCGAGCAGCCAATTACCACGGGTAGAACCAGGAGCAGTACGGTGCGCGACATCGTGCCTCCCAAGGTTGAAGACATCTAATTCGGTGCGACCAAGGAGAAAAACGTACGGACCCGACCAGCTATGAGCAACCGGCCATGCCCCTTGAAGCTGCCAACGCAGTGTGATTTTGCTCCTCGGCGAGGTCATCGAAACCCCAGCCTGCCGAGCACCAGCGAGAACCTGCGCTTTGGTCAGTGGTTCACCAAACGCTTCTGTCAGTCCTGCGGTACCACCGTTACCGGTGCCGAGCGCTACTAACGGCGGCGATTTCAGGCTGGTGACGAACATGGATCGGGAAGGTCGGCCGGGGGACTTACGTTAAGCGCGGGCTCGACAATCATTTGGATCTATCATTCCGATGACAACTGCAAAAATGCGCTTGCGATGCGCTTTTCATACAAACCAACATGGAGGTAGTGGCATAATTAGTTCACGGCGATAGCTTGCTCCTTCCAGTTACTGCCGCACCTACTAGCCCCACATGACACTACCAGCGGGAAGCACCTCCATCGACGACGCCGTTCACGGGACACTTCCCGAGCGCACCTACCAGCAGCTGCGCAACATGATCGTGCGCGGGCGGGTCGCGCCTGGCGCACGAGTCATGGAAGAAGAAGTGGCATTCAGATTTGGCGTCAGCCGCACGCCGGTCCGTGAAGCCCTCGCCCGCCTCATGCACGAGGGCTATCTCATCCCGATCGCCGGGCAGCGTCGAACCGAAGTAGCTGTCGCGCCACTCTCCAGCGGGAACGTGCGCGAACTGTGGGGGATGATAGGCGCAATCGAAGGCTACGCGGTTCGCGCAATCGCGAACCTGGCCGAGAGCCAGCGCGAGACCCTTGCGACCGACCTCGAACGGCTCAATGGCGATTTACGCGCAGCATCGGCTGCGCGACCACGAAACGCAGACCGCCTGTTCGAGCTCCAGGCAGCCTTCCACCAGCGTTTTGTTGATGAGACTTCGGGAAGTCACCTGCTGGGTATCTATGAGACCCTCAGACCACAGGTACAGCGTTATGAGTGGGTATATGGCACGCGACTCGACGCCGAATACGAGCCATCGGCAAACGAGCATCTGCGGATCATCGCCGCAATAAGGTCGGGCGACGCGGAAAAGGCGCGCCAGGCAGTCGAAACCCACTGGGAGCGCGCGGCAGTTCGAACGATCGCCATCATCGAGGCGATCGAGTCGAAGCCGGCCCCACGCCGAAAGGGCCACGGCCGCAAGCTCTAAGGATCGACTCCAACCGCCTGGTAGTAGCCTACAACGCGCTGGTGCGCGCCTGACCGCGTGTAGACGTCCGGCAAGCGTGTCACCATCACATCGGCAATGACTGCAGCGACTTCTGCCGCACTCTGAGACTGCGGCAGTTCACGCGAATCAGGCCCGCCGTGCAGGGCGTTCTTTCCGAATTCCGTGCGAACAACCCCCGGCGAAACAATGGTGAACTGTATTCCGGGATGCGTCTCCTGAACTTCGGTACGGAAGTTTGCCGTGATCGCGTTCAGGAAATGCTTCGCACCATTGTACGCGGACCTGATCACAGCGAACGGAATTCGACCCAGCATCGACGAAATGTTGATGACCTGGCCAGCACCACGCTCCTTGAAGTGAGGGAGGATCTCCTGCATGCCATAAACCGCGGACTTGATGTTGATACGAATCACATCGTCGATATCGGCGTCGGTGAGCTCTGAAGGAACCCGCGTGATTCCCTGCCCTACATTGTTCACCCAGACGTCGACGTGGCCAAACCGTTCGATGGACTCCCGAACGACGCGCTGCACGTCGTCACGTTTCGTCATGTCGGCGACAATGGCGAGCGCGTTCGGCCCGCAGCGCGTTGCGACCTCTTTTAGAACATCTTCCCGCCGGGCGACCAGCACGACCGCGCCGCCGCGCGATGCTACCAGCTCCGAGACAGCCGCTCCAATTCCGCCACTCGCTCCCGTGATCACAACAACCTTTCCGTTCATCCTCGCCTCTGAGTCGAAGGTGCAGTCTCTTCTGAAGTCGCAGCCGGAACGCAAAGGCCCGAGACATTCGCGTCTCGGGCCCTGACTGCGCGCGGAGCGCAGCGATCAGGTCAGGGCTTACCGATCGGCAAGAACAAAGGCGCGTAACGGAGCACCGCCGGTCGCTGCATCCGCTGTCACGACTGTGCGAACCGTCGCTCCGGCGAATGCCGTGCTCGCGGACGTGATGCTGACTGCACCATTCCTGCCAGCCGCTGCAGTTCCGGCAGGAACTCCACGAATCACGTACGTGCCGGGCGCCACCACGAAGTACGATGATGCCGCCTTGTACGCGACGTTGCTGGCAACCGGAGTCGCTGTCGAAAGATCAGCGCCGGCCGCCGTTACAAAAAAATCGACCGCACCGGCAGTCGGACTCATATTCGCGACACGAACGCGAGTCTGTGAAGAGGAGCCGAGCGTGTTGTCGTCAGTTGTCACAACGCTCGAGATCGCAGTGCCTCCCGCTCCGCCAACTGCGTAGACACTCACATCCTGGCCGTCTGTGATCGAGAACGGAAACGTCGCGACGGTCACGGTTGTGTCAGCGGTTCTCTTCAGGACGAATGACCGGCTTCCCGTGTACACAGCGGCATACGGTGCCGTCGCCGGGGCACCGAGGTTGGCCGGCGCTGCCTGCGCGTACTGAAGATTTACCGTGAACACAAGGCCTTCGAGGCTCGCATTAACGCGGCCGCGCGCCGTATCTGTGATGACGTCAACCAGCCTCACTCTTCCAAATGTGCTGGTGGGCTCAATTGGCCCCGGTGCTTCCTTGGTAGAGCACGCGCTCGCAAGCGCAACTGCTACGAAGACCACACCAAGCTTCAGCTTGTTTGACACTCGAGTTCTCCCGATGCTGGTCGATTGATTGATCATTGGTCGCGGCCTCACAGTGGACAGCCGGAAGGAAAGCTCGTCGGCTCGACCGGATCGGCCGGGACGTTGGGATTGGCGTTGCGGTCGCCAATTGCGTACGGCAGCCAGCACCGTTGTGCGTCAGAGGGAAGCGACGGCGCCGACACCGGACCGCGAACGAGATTGCGTCTTCGCGAGTCTTCCCAGCGAAGTCCGGTTCCAAACAACTCGTAGCGGCGCTGAAGGTAGATCTCGGCGATGAGCTGGTCCTTGGCCAGCTGGTCCGAAAGCGCCGGCAGGCACGCCTTTGGATCATCGAGACCACGACCGCCGGTGCAATCGGTTCTCACCGAATCGAGCGCTGCCTGCGATGCCGCGAGATTGTTCTGATTGGCGAGCGCCTCAGCCTTGATCAGCAGGGCTTCATCAGGATAGTAGACGGGTAGCGGTGCCTGTGGACTGCCGTACCTGTTCCACGTGTCGAGCGGAGTTACGAGACGGCCGGTGAGTGTCGTCGATGCAACAACGAAGTACGACGCGCGAAGGTCCTGTGGCAGCATTGACTGCCTGAACAGGCGACGCGGAGCTATCCCGTTTGTTCCGCCCGTGACGTTGTTGTAGAAGTTTACCGCCGGTGACGGGAACGTCAGCTGCGACAATGCCGATGGTCCGGTTCGGCCAACGAGATTCGCTGCAGCCAATGCAGCCGCATCGTCATTCGCGATTCGTGCGTATCTGGCCCGGAAGATCTGGACCATGTTCGGGAGATTGACGCCGGGCGTAAGGATGCTGTTGTTGAAGAATGTGCTTGGTGGAGTCGTCGCGATCTGATTGGCAGCAGAATCGAGAAGCGAACGAACGAAGGCGAGCGCTTCGGCTCGGCCGACGTACACCGGCTGAGTCACGTTGAGCGTGTTGATCGGAAGCTTCTGATATTCCTGAAGCGTTTCACCGAGCGCCTCGGCCTTCAAGGCAAAGGCGAGTGCCTTGAGTCCGCTGACCGTTCCCGGCTCGATGTTATTTCCGAGCGCCGCGGCACCGGTGAGAAGATCGTCCGCAGTACGAATCGTTCTGTACTCGGAGGTAAAGACGTTTTCGGCGATACCGGTACCAGGAGCAACCTGCCCCTGCTCAGCATCGCTGATAGAGATGAGCGCGGCGCTCGTCGACGCAAATTCGTCCGTTACGAGGCCCGCCATGTACGCGTAGTTGCCGTACGATTGCGCGAACCGGCCCTGCAATCCGGTGGCGAGAGCAATCACGCCGTCCGGTGACGAGGTAACCTGACCCTCGGTGGGTGAGTTCGGGTTCTGCAAGTCGAGCGAACAGGCCCCGAGCGAGACGGCGGCCAAAGCCATCGCGCAATTTCTGATCATCTTCATTTGAAAGTCTCCGATGGTCAGAAGTTGACCTTCGCGCTCAACGACCAAACGCGAGGTATTGGGTATCCGCCGAAATCGAACCCACGATCGGCGGCAGTCGTCTGCACCGATTCGCGGCCTCCGGCATTGGTGCCAAAAAGATTTATTTCCGGGTCGTAGCCGCTGTAGTTCGTCCACACGTAGAGGTTGCGACCAGAGAGAGTCAGGTCCACGCCGTCGGCGAAGAGCTTGCGCATCGGCAGCATATCGAACTTGTAGCTCGCGGAAACCTCGCGGAGCTTCACGAAGCTGCCGTCCTCGATCCAGTACTCGAAGATTCCCTGAGTGCGGGAATTGAACGTCGGCGGAAGCTTGCGCGGGTCGCCGTACGGCAACAGCTCGCGCTCGTACGATTTTGAGTTGCTGGCGATACCCGCGTTCTCGGCGCGGGTCGAAAGATTCATGATATCGTTACCGAACACTCCGTCGAGCAGCGCACGGAGCCTTATCTTCTTCATGATAGTGAATTCATTGAGGAACGAGCCCATCCATTTTGGATTGGGATCGCCGATCACCTTGACCAGCGAGTCGTTGCACGTGCCGTTACTGATTGCCTGACGCTGAGCCAGGGTGGTGCCCATGTCGGCGGTGTTGTTGCTGCGGCGGTATCTGGAAAGCGAGTCGAGAAGAAGCGCTCCCGTTATGCAATCGCGGGCGGCGTACGATCCGTAAAAAACACCGGCAGGCTGACCGGCACGGATCCGGTTTGGATATCCACCGGCTGACTGGAAGTCCTGAATCGCCAGACTCTCAACGAGGTTCCGGTTGCGGGTGTAAGTAACCGTCGATCCCCACTCGAGATTTTTTGTGTTGAAGTTCGTCGTGTGGAGGAGAAGCTCGATGCCTTTGTTCGACATCGTTCCAATCGGGAAGAACTGACGCGAAAATCCGGTACTGGTCGGCAGCGGCCGGAAAAACAGCAAGTCAGACACGAGCCGGTTGTAGTAAGTCGCATCGACACTGGCACGGCCGCCGAGGAAGCCCACTTCCGTTCCGACTTCCCACTCGCGGGCTCTCTCGTTCTTGAGATTCGGGTTGCCGAAGATGACGTCGTTGACGAAGCCGGGGCGACCAGCAAACGGACTCTGCGCGAAGGTAATGTACTGCGAGTAAGCGTTGACGAGACCAGGCTGGCTGCCTGCCCAGCCGAGCGCGCTGCGAAGGCGAAGCGTGTTCAACATTCCCGGGCGGTTGTCCAGCACGACATAAGCTGCCGAGAACTTCGGGAATGCCTGCCAACGCTCTGATGGAGCGAAAGTGGACGAGGCATCGTAGCGAACGGCGGCAGTCAGGAAGAGCTTGTCGTTCCACCCAAGCTCCTGTTGTCCGTAAAAGCCCACCGTACGAAGCTCGATTTCGGTTTGCGCGGCCGAAGGTGCAGAGCCGGCGGACACAAGCTCGCCAACAGGAGCGAGGCCGGTCGTCTGCGCAGTGGTCGTGCGGACTTTCTGGTCGGTAAAATTGAAGCCGCCGGTGCTCTTCAATTCGAGCGAGCCCATTGGACCCCACGTGTACGTCGCGACAGCGTCCTGATTGATGACGCGCGTTGTGGAGAACACAGACAGCGAACGGCCGGTAGCAAGCGGTGATGTGCCTAGAACCGCATTTCGCGGGATGAACTGCCGCTGTTCGAAGCCCGTGTTGTCGAGGCCGATCGTGTAGTCGAGAAGCAGCTTCGTGAACGGCGTGAAGGTCAGCTTCGTCGAACCGATGAAGCGATCGATCTGCTGCGGATTGCGAATGCGATCGATTGCGAGAAGCGGATTCGTCCCAAGTGCGGGTGGCAGAGGATAGATGCCGTTGACGGGGCGGAAATCGACGCTGGTCGGGGCGAAGAAGAGCGAGCCCATGATTCCATAGTCGTTCTGCTCACCGAACGCCTGAACTGCATTGGACGTCTGGATGTAGTTCGCGGTGACGTTTCCAATCAACCGCTGGCTGAGCTGCTGCTGAAGATTGAGTCGCGCCCCCATGCGACGTGACGACGTGGAGCGCAGGATGCCGGCTTCATTCGAGAAATTTCCGCTCGCAAAGTACCGGGTTTGATCCGTTCCGCCCTCGACCGTGAGGTTCTGCTCGTTAGCCGGAGCATCGCGGAAAATGTTATCCTGGTAGTTGAACCTGAGGCTCGGCAACCCGGCAACGTTGTAAGGATAGAAATTGAACGGCTGCTGTTCGCGAAGCTGGCTCTGCGAAAAGCGCGAGGTGTACGTGTAGTGCGGCTTTCCGATCGTTCCGCGGCGAGTGAAGATCTGCACTACGCCGTTATTTGCGCGGGAGCCGTAAAGCGCTGCAGCTGCGGCACCTCTGATGATTTCGATGTGATCGATGTCGGCCGGGTTCAGATCGGCGAGTCGATTTTGCGGATTCGATCGCACGCCGAGATCGGCTAGCTGGGCCGAGCCATTGTCAATGATGACTCCGTCAACGATGTAGAGCGGATCAGAGCCGGAAATAAAAGAGTTGACGCCGCGCAGGCGGACGGAAATTCCGCCGCCACCGGGGCTCCCTGAGTTCTGGGTGATCTGCGCGCCTGGAATTTTTCCCTGCATCGCCTGATCGACCGTCGTCGCCTGAGCTCGGCTGATGAGCGAGGAATCAACGGAAGCGACACTGGTGCCGAGCTTGCGTCGTTCGGTGGGGCTGCCGGTTCCGGTGACGACAACCTCATTGAGGTTGATCGCACTGACGCGCAGAGTCGCGTCAACCGTCGAGCTCGCTCCGTTCGCGACGTTGATCGCGCGAATAACGGGCTGATAACCGATTCGACGAATGGTGAGGGAGCGGTTTCCGGCCGGGATTCCGTTGATGACGTATTCGCCATTGCCGTTGGTCACGCCGCCAAGGCGCGTGCCTTCAATGACAATCGAAACGTCGGCAAGGCCTCGTCCGGCGGATGCATCGGTCACGCGACCGCGCACCGATCCACCAGTTGCCTGTGCGGAAAGCAGATTTGGGAGTGAAAAAAGGGCGAGCGCGATTCCGATCGCGCCGCGTCGAACGTAGGAAAAAGTCATACGGCGTTCTCCAAGTGGAGTTCTCTTCGCTATCGGGCGGAGAGCCAGCTAATGAGGGGCGCGGTACGATAGTGTGGGGTTAGACTCTAATCAAGCAAAATCGGCGCTAATCATGCAAAATCGGCGATGAACACTGCCGAAGCCAGTTCTTTTGTGTAGGGATGGAGCGGCTCCCTCACCTCGAATACCCGACAGCCGGTTTCTTGGATCAGATCAGTCCAGGTTTCCATGGTCCGAAAATACCAGGGAGCCGGATCTGAAAAATCGGAGCTGAAGCCGGTCCAGTTGCCAGTACGCCAGCCGTCTTCGTAAGCAAGACCGCCCATGTCTGTACGCGGATGGAGCGTCTGGATGACGAACGATCCTCCTGGCGCCAACAATTTCGGAACCGTCGAAATCAACGCGTCCACCGCTTCTTTTCCTATAAGGGAAAAATTTGCGACCGCACAATCAACACGCACATCGAGCTCGCCGTTGGCGATTTGTTCGTAAGACATTACACGAAAGTCGCCGCCGCCTGTCCTCGCCGCCTGCTCGATCAGCGCCGGAACGGCGTCAAGTCCTATGCCGCTGACACCGAGCTCGCCTAGGGCGCGTACGAGCCATCCTTCCCCGCACCCGATGTCGAGCAACGTCGATGGAGAGCGGCTTAAGATCGCGTCGATGATCGCCTGATTGGTGACCAGACTTCGGCTCTCGATTCGGTTTTCACGAACTGCGCTGGTCCACTGGACCGCGTTGTGCTCCCAGGAATCGAGGACCTTGGCATCGCTGAGCGGGGCCATACTCACAAACCTGCGCGCGCCGCGTCAGCCCGTATGCCGCTCAGGATCGCCTTGACGACGGCGGTCTGGAGTGGACCAAGATTCGGGAAGAGACCATTGGCGTCAGTTCCCCGTCCCTGCTTGTTGGTAAGGAGCACGATGGAAAGGTGATCACGGGGATCGCCGAACACATACGTGCCGGTAAAGCCGGTATGTGCGAGTGTTCCGTCGGGCATCTGCGCCGGATGTTGCCAGCCCAAAAAGTTCTGGTACTTGTCCAGCGTGAGAAAACGATCGACAACATCTCGCGTGATGTAGGAGCGGCCCGCGTAGGATCCTCCATTGAGCAATACCTCCATTAGCACGCTCAGCTCGGCGCCGGTGGAGAACAATCCCGCATGGCCGGCAATTCCACCGTTGGCGTAAAACGAGTTGCCGTCGTTCACCTCACCGATTAGCACGCGGTCACGCCAGCCATTCCAGGCTGTTGGATCTCCGCGGTACTTGTACGCAAAGGTCGTATCGTAGACCATGTGCTTTTCGTAGCCGTTGCCTTGCTCTGTCGCTGCAAAATCGGACATGCCTTTCAACTTCGGGTTGAAGGTCGTCTTGCGGAGTCCGAGCGGTTTGTAGAGCGCGCTATCAACGAACACATCGAGCCGTTGGCTGCTTACGTGCTCGACGATGTCGCCGAGGATCATGAAGCCGAGGTCGCTGTAGTGACGCGCTTCTCCGACTCCCCATTGAAGGGGCATGTCGCGAATCGCTGAGTAGGTCTGAGCTGTGGTCGAAGCCTGGTAGTAGAGTGGCTGCCACTGCGCGAGTCCGGCGGAGTGTTGGAGGAGGTGTCGTGGTGTGATGCTGTCGAGTTGCGGGCCGCGGAAATCCGGGAGGTATTTGTGGACCG
The DNA here is from genome assembly GCA_039921425.1 of Gemmatimonadaceae bacterium. Taxonomy (GTDB): domain Bacteria; phylum Gemmatimonadota; class Gemmatimonadetes; order Gemmatimonadales; family Gemmatimonadaceae; genus UBA4720. The sequence goes on from JBDSBT010000038.1 coordinate 9,110, forward strand.
GGGCATCGAGATCGACCTTGCCATGATCAACGAGTGTCATCATCGCAAATGTGGTTGCCATGACTTTGGTGACTGAGGCGAGATCGAAGACCGTAGACGTCTTCATCGGGCGGGATTTGTCCTGAACCGCAAACGTGCTGGAAGTCCCGTCGCCGTTGATGACGATGTCGCCGCTGGCCTGATAAGCAAAACCGAACGCGCGCTCGTGCACAATTTTTCCGTCCCTTGTTACAACCAGCACAGCACCCGGATAGCTGACTCCAACGCCAGCCGCGACGGCCGAATCCGCGTACGCCAAGGCGCGCGCAACGCCGGGTCCGGCGTGGGGGCTGCTGGAGGTCGATACGGTGGCACAGCCGGCTGCGCCGACGCAGACCACCGCCAGCACCAGATGATTTGTAGAAACCAGTTTCATCCGCGAAAAATGCGACAACGGTTTGTTGCGATGCCAGCCCCGCCTACCGTAAACCGTAACTAAACTCGAAAATTTCCGCGGACGCAGGCTCGTCGAAGAGCGCTACGACATTCGCGAGATGCGCCTTGATTCCATTTACGACCGGCTCGATGCAATGCCTTGAGGGCTCAACTGTCGACGAGTCTCGTAACCTTCGGCTGGTTGTGTCGGTGATGGAAACCTACAGAGGGCCAACAGCTAAAACGAAGGCCCGAATCCCGCGGCAAGGCGCCACTTGGCGCCGCGGTCGACTGGGCGGGCGACACCCAGATGGAAGTTCCCAGACAAAAACGTCACTCCAAAACCGAAGGTCGCTCTTATTCCGTCAGTCTCCCGCGAAACCGGCGTGCCCGAGCTCGCGTTCAGACGCGCGAGCGATTCACGAGCCGCACCACTTGAGAGCCGCGCCCATCCGCCCTGGATGCCGGCCGCGAAACCGGGAGCAAGTCCCGGCATATACAAACTGCGCCAGACACGACGCGGCGCCCGCAAAATTGGAAACGTGTAGCCCGAGTATCCACGAAACAACAACGACTGATTGCCTGCAAATTCCTTGTACGAATACCCAGGCAGTATCGAGCTTCCGCCGAGCTCGAACAACTTCTGCGGCGGAATGCTTTTTCCGGTCACTATCCCACCATCGGCGTGAAGCGACAGCAGAATCGGGCCCCAGTACTCACGCCCGGAAAGTCCAACGTCCGTCCGCTGCCAGTTCAGACCCCCTCGGCCCGCTTCATACCGCACGTGTGCGCCAAATCCCGGCTGCACGAACTCTTCGCTTGCGCTTGGGTGCAGCTCGGCTTCGAGGACGCCCAATGCATAGGACCCTTCATCGACACCTCTGTTTGGACGAAAGTGGCCGCCTGCAAAAATTCCGCGATCGAGACGCGCGATTTCGTTTCGATCACTTCCAGCGCCGGCCTGAGCCGTGATGAGGGCATTGTCGAGAAATCCGACGATGTGCGACACGGTCGCCACCGCACTCCGGCGATCCACGTAGTCGAAGTCATCGAAAGACGCGATGAGCCCGTTGATGCCGTCACTCTTCCCCTCACCGGGAAGAACAAAATCGTTCGTCGAAGCCAGCGATCGCTCGGCGCCGACGGCATAGGTATTCAGATTCCGCTTGAGCGAGGCATGAAGAGCTCCCTTCAACGTCTTTTCTGTCCACGCCCAGCCGAACGCTCCTCCATACGACAACCCTGGAAACTGACTTCGCATTCTCACGTTCAGCTCAGCCCCTGTGAACAGCCCTTCGACACGATTGTATCGAACCAGGTTATCCCAGTTAGTCGGAACGAGCTCGACTCTGGATGAACCGGTGGCCTTCCAGGCGTCGGGGGCAACGTCATCGAAATCGCCGGAGCTCACAGTAGTCGTCGCTTCACCCAGCTGCGCGGTCCATTCGTTAAAGTGACTTACGCTGTCCGATCGAGCCCATGTCGTTCGGTGAGGAATATGCAGCGAGTCATTTAACGCACCCGCAATAGAGCTCGAGTCGCTAATGATGTAGTTGTTGAACTTCGACACGATTCGCATCACGGCACGGTCGCGGCCAAGAAGCGCAAGCGTCGTCTGAAATTCGGTTCGTTGAGTGGCGGGAAGCCAATAGCGCTGATCGATTTCCGCGTTGACGAACTCCGAGTACGCGACGGCCACCAACCCCGGAACTCTTTCGACCATGGACTTGCCGGATTTTCGCTTGCCAAGGACGACGAACTGACCGCGCATGCGAACGATTTGATGGCGAGTTGCATCGACGTCGATTTCGCCGTCGAAGGCGGCGAATCTCGTGGCACCCGACAGATGTGGTGTCACGTGAATCCGCACTATTGGAATTTCTCGCCCCGGACTTCGCAGCGTGGTGACCGTGTCGCCGCCTGAAAACCGGTAGTAGCGGTCGCGGTCGGATGCGAAGGGATGAACGGCAGACAGCGAATCGCCATTCGATTTTCGTTTCGCGATGCGGGCGCTATCGGTGATGAACTGCGCTCCGAGTAAAATTCGCTCGCCGTAAAGAGACGGCTCGGTCCACCCGGTGAGAAAGCTCAGCGACGAGATGGTAGGCCCGAGCGACTGAGCCCGATAGCCCACGACATGCATGCCGTAGTCAGAGCCGCGCGTCCATTTCACAGTAGAGGCAAGCTGCTCGATCTGCGCCGCGCGCTCTCTGCCCAGCGTGTCGCGCGTCAGCAGCGACATCTCCGTTTCTACTTTAGCGGTGTAACCACGAAATTCCTGTGGCGGCGCGTGGTTCTGAATTGCTGCTTCAGATACGAAGCCTCTCAGCCGACTCGACGAATACACGTTGTCGGCCGAAGCGATCTGTGCAAATACGATGAGCGGCAGCAACATGAAGCGGTAGTTACCACGATTCGCAGAATCACGCCAGCGACGGCGTTACGAAACTCTCCCTAGCGGCCCGCGCCCATTTCATCTTTATCCTCAGGGCGCTTTGTACTCCTGGCTAGTGACTGCTGAACCTGCCAAAGCGTCGATAGTTCATTGAAACTGCACGTTGGAGTGCTGACGGCAGCGACGACATTCAGCCGCCCGCTGCACCCGCAGTTCTGTGGTTTACACAAGAAATGACGAATGGTACGACCACTCGGGTCGCCGGGATGCCGTCTTTAGTTCTCCCGCAATTCTCCCGCTTTTGCTCCCCGCCGTGCTCCCCAATTGGCGGCTATGGTTTTCCGTCGATTTCAAACTGACCCGCTGCCGAGCCCTGCCGGGCCGTTGCGAAATCCAGGAATTAGCTTTCGGAATGTCAATTTCGCGCCGAAAGCTGTTGAAATCAGTTGTGGCCGCGGCGGCCGCGACCGCATTTCCCTTTTCGTCTAGCAACGCTCAAGACCTCGACCCGTCAACCGGCGGGTCGGCGGCCGGCGATGATGTCGCGCGACTCAAAGCATGGAGCTTTGCGCTGCGGGACGATCCGGCCGGCAAATCAAGGCCCACATTTGGTAAGAAGGCCGCGCACGTTGGCGAGTTGGCGATCGGCACGCCGTACGTAGCAAACACGCTCGAGGCGTACATTCGCGCTGGCGGAGATGCCGCTCATGAACCACTGACACTTTCACTGACTGAATTCGATTGCGTCACTCTGGTCGAGTCTTGCCAGGCGGTTGCAAGAGCGTCAGCCTGGCGCCGTTCGCCAAGCTGGTCCGACTTCGGGCATCAAATTGAAAGAATGCGTTACCGCGGTGGCATTCGTCGCGGCTACTCATCGCGACTTCATTATTTCAGTGAATGGATCAGCGACGGCGCAAAACGAGGACTCGTTACCGACATTGCGCGTCAGCTCGGCGGCGTGATTGACGCGCGTCCTCTGCGCTTCATGTCAGCGCATCGAGCTAGTTACGCCGCGCTCGCGAACGATTCGATCTTTCAGCAGATCGTCGAAATGGAGAAGCGTCTCGACTTTCACAAGCGATACGTGATCTCGAAAGAAAGGATTCCGGAAATCGCAGACGAGCTGCAGACGGGCGACGTACTCGCATTTGCCACGTCGGTTGCCGGACTCGACGTCACTCACTCGGCCTACGCTTACCGGCGCGCCGACGGAGTGATGGGAGTCTTGCACGCTCCTCTTTCGGGCGGCGCGGTGGAGATAAGCAAGAAGTCGCTGCCCGACTACGTCGCGGCGATCAAGACCTCGATCGGGATCCTCGTGGCACGGCCGCGCACAGCGGTCTAGAAATACGGCGCTTCAACACCCGGTTCGGTGACGGTGCATCCCGGTGATGGATGCCAGGACGTTAACGCGAAGTCCCCGTGACCCGCCAGACTGTGTTCCCGATATCATCGACTACCAGCAGGCCGCCGCGCTTGTCTACTGCAACACCTACCGGCCGACCCATCGCATCGCCATTCTCTTTGACAAATCCCGTCAGAACGTCAATCGGTGGTCCAGCCGGAGCGCTTCCGGAGAACGGAACGAAGATCACTTTGTAGCCGCTTCTCGGCTTTCGATTCCAGGATCCGTGCTGTCCCACGAACATTCCGTGACTGAATGCTGACGGCAGCGTGTTTGCGGCCGACCACGCGAGCCCGAGCGACGCCGTATGCGGACCAAGAGCATAATCAGGCGAAATCGCCTTTTCTACCATGTCGGGCCGCTTCGGCTCGACCCGCGGATCCACGTGCTGGCCGAAGTAGCTGTACGGCCATCCGTAAAACGCGCCGTCTTTCACTGAAGTCATGTAGTCGGGCACGAGGTCGCTGCCGAGTTCGTCTCGCTCGTTGACCGCAACCCAGAGCGATTGGCTCGATGGCTCCCATGCCAGGCCAACAGGATTTCTCAAACCCGATGCGAACACCCTGTGCGCTCCGGTCGCCGCATTAACTTCCCAGATCGCTGCGCGTCCTTCCTCCTTATCCATCCCGTTCTCGGCGGCGTTGCTGTTCGATCCAACGCTCACGTACAGCTTCGAGCCATCCGCGCTGGCGATTACGTTCTTCGTCCAGTGATGGTTGATCGAACCTGCAGGAAGATCGACGACCGTCGTACCTGCTGCGTCGATGTGAGTCTGATTGGCGCTGTACGGGAAAAGAACAATTGCGTCGGTGTTGGCGACGTATAGCGAGTTCCCAACCAGAGTCATTCCGAATGGCGATGTCAGGCCTGCGAGAAAAACCGTTCGAGTCTCAACAACGCCGTCGCCGTTTGAATCGCGGAGCAGAATTATCCGATTGGCGCTCGGCACGGCGCCCCCGGCCTTCTTCATGAAGTACTTGAAGAAGAATCCCCTGATCCCTTTTGCATCGTCGGGCCGAACCGGCGCATTCGTCTCAGCTACCAGAGCATCGCCATTGGGCAGCACGTACACCCATCGCGGATGATTGAGGCCCCGCGCGAAAGCGACAACTCTTGTTCCGCGAGCAGCCACTGGTAGAGCGTCGGGGCCCCAGCCCTTCGCGGTGACGACATTCACAAGGGGAATGGCCGCCTCGCGCGGCTTTGGCAGGACAGGTGACGGGCCGGTCCCGGCGGCAACTTGCAATGTGGCGGCGGAGCCGCAGCCGGAAACTCCGATTGCAACGATGAATACGAAGACCGCTTTACGACCTCTCATTCTTTTGGTTCTGGCAAGAATCACGCACGGAGGCGCTGACGGTCACGTCGGCTGCTGCGACCATTACCCTATAGTGCGGGAGCACGGAGAGGCCGCTATCTTGCGGGGGAAACCGTTGCTGCCGGGGCTTTGCGCACCCGGGCAGCAATCGCTTGCAGGTAGTGCCAAGTGCCCGTGCCCGTGATAACGTTCGGTAACGATGCTGTCGTCATGGATTGTGAGCACCCTGCCCAACCCGCGCCCTCTAGGAGTACCGATCCATGGCAATCTGGAAGGAACAGACAACAGCCACAAAGGAGCCAGCACCGATGGCTCCACCGACTGAGCCGCGAAAGGAGGACAGCTTCGCATCAACTGCTGCTACAGCCTATAACCAGCCCCCGAGACCAAGCATGGCAGACCAGAAAGAAACACTGATTGCAGCTAACCTTTCCATCGAAGGCAAGATTCAGGGAGCCGGTCACGTTCGAGTGGCAGGTCAGTTCAAGGGCGACGTAAATGTCGAGGGCAATCTTACGATCGAGCAGGGCGCAAAGGTCATCGGTGGCGTTCGTGCGCAGACAGTGACAATCGCAGGCGAGCTCGAAGGCAACGTGGACGCCGCATCGCGTGTTGAGCTTCTTGCGTCAGGCGTCCTCAACGGCGACCTGAAGGCTGGATCGCTGACGGTCGCGGCCGGCTCACGCATGCGTGGAAACGCAGAATTTGGCTGGGATGAGAGCAAAACTGGAATGACGGCGAAGAAGGCGGAGACCGGCATAACCGCATGAGCAACGGCGGACAGGCAGCGGGAAAGACGCGTACCTGCCCGCACTGCAAGGCGACAATTCTTCAAAGCTCGACATCGTGCCCGGTATGCCGGAAGAGCCTTCGCTGGGATCCGCATACCGAGCGCCACAAGCCGCCGAGCTTTTCGGCGCTCCGCGTCGAGGGGTCGGTGAAGCATCCGCCCGCTGGCGAAGCGTGGGAATATTCACTCATGGTGTCAGTGAAGAACGAAAAGGGAGAGGAGATTGCCCGCCAGATGGTTGGCGTGGGTTCTCTTCACCCGCAGGAACAGCGGACGTTCACGCTATCGGTAGAAGTTTTCACATCGCAGACAGCAGGGCCCCAGAAACCCAAGTAGCCGTCGCTCCTCGCTCGTCGCTCGTCCTGGCCCGTCAAATGAGAACTACGAGCTTAGGCCGAAGCTCTGGCGAGTAAGTCGAGCTCGTAGAAAACCGTATCTCCGAATTCTCGTAGCCTATCGCTCGCGCCTGCTGGATGAGGTGCAGAGCCAGAGTTCGTGCGATCCCCTGCCCGCGCATTTCAGGATCGACGTACATGCGCTTCACTTCGCCGATTGAATCGTCGACTTCGCGCAGCGCGGCGCAGCCGCTGCCGACGCCGTCCTATTCCCCGGGGCGCTCTGTTCAACGCAATCAGATCACGGAGGCGGGAATCCCGTATTCGCCTGCGGCGTGTCATCCTGCTTCGGTACTCTGAACTTGGGTGTCTGTCCGAAATTGTACTGGAACGTCAAGAACACCGCCCGCACACCGAACTGTCTCTCGGTGAACTGTATTAGCTGGTCGTCGCCTGTCTTGATCTTGAAGCGCATCGTGTTGAACGGATCGACAACGCGCAGGCTGACAGCACCCTTGCCTTCCAGCAGCTTCTGACGGAGTGAGAAGTTGGCCATCTGCGTGCTCGAGAACTCACCGCGCTCGATCCTGGTGGGCGCGCGATAAAAGTAGCTCGCCTGAAGCGTCAGGTCGGGATTGAACGTTGCAGTTCCGTTCAATCGCGACGACCAAGTCACGGCGTTCGACGAAAGCGTCGACAGGGATCCGCCGTCGGTCACCTGCTTGAAGACGTTGAACGAGGCAAAACCGTTAAACCTCGTTCCGAGCCTGAGTGAGCCGTTCATGTCGGTTCCGTACGAGTTGCTGGTAGCCAGATTCTGGAAGCTCACTGAAGTGACTTCGCGACCGTCGACAATGTCGGCCGTGTTGATTGCAACGCGGATGACGTTAGTCGTGCGACGGTAGAACGGCGACAGCTGCAGCGAGCCAAGCTGGCCCGTACGGGTGAGCCCGAGCTCGAGCGCGTGGTGTATTCCGGATTGAGCTTTGGATTACCGATGAACACATTCTGCACGTCGAAGAACGTCGGGAACGGGTTCAGCTCCTGGGTTCCAGGTCGGCGAATACGCCGTGAGTACGCAACCTTCGCCTGAGTCAAGTCGCTGAACTTGTAGAGCGCGACTGCGCTCGGGAAAAGGCACCGAACTTCGGTATCAATCACTCCCTCAGGGAATGATCTGTCTCCGCATTACGACCGTGAGACACCGGAATGTTTCAGGATCGTATTCATGAATTTGTAAGGGTTCGGTAATAGAGATTTTCGGGGCGACAGAGGGGGTTACATCTCTCGAAACATTGGCTAACGGCTGGACCGCCACCGCCACAAGACATAACGGAGACTGCGGGTAGAGAGCTCGCGTCGAAAGCCGCCCGGCGGTCAGAGTTCTGCGGTCAGCTCTTCGCTTGTGCCGAATGTCAGGCCGAGTTGCAGAGAGGCGTCCGGATGATACGTGAGCTCGCCGTCAACTAGGCGGCCTGGCGGCACCAGCCTGTGCCTTTCGCTGGAACTCGCATCGCGGATGTGAACCACTCCGCAGTCAAGCGACACCAGCACGTCAGAAATTATCCTCCGGTGGCACCTCCACCACAGCAGCTCGGCGCACATGATCGCCGTCTTCATTCCCCCGCGAAGCGTGAACAGTTCCTGAAAACCTTCAGCGAATTCCTCAGTCCCGATGTGGTCGGCGTAACCGCGAAATGCGGCGTTGGTCCAGCCTCCATTGGGAGAACCAGGCATGGCTTGCCGGCGTCCACCTAGCAATGGCAGCCACTTGTACTCGATGCCCGATCCTGCGAGGCTCTTCTCCAACTCCGCCGCGTTGAAGTGCGGCAACCTGCGCGAAGCCGGGAGTCTTCGCACATCGGCAATCAGCTCGACATCGTAGGCAGAGAGCACGGCGACAAAGTCTTCGAGCGTTCGCGTTGAATGACCGACAGTCCAGATGGTGTCGCTGGAAATTATCACATTCGTGTAATTCGGTCGCCGGCGTTACCGTGTCGCGCTGCTCATGGCGCTTTAGGGCTGCGCCTGCTCTCCCAAAGTCGCCCGATGAAGGCAGAGAGCAGCACCGTTGCCGCAATTCGAAACGGTTGAGTGAGCTTCGTCACGATGTAGGCGGCAGTCCAGATGCCGGCATTTCCGGCCGCGCTCCGGGTCGTCCACCCGAAGCGGATTGCGAAGTACGAGCCAACCAGCACAACCACGAACAGCACGAGGTAGACCACCACCGCAATCGCCCCGTACTCGGCGAGAATTTCCTTCACTGTTTTCTTCATCATTTACCAGGAGCTTCCGAGAGCGACAAGATCCAGCGGATTCACCGTGAGCGTGCCATATCGGGCGCTCCAATGCAGGTGCGGGCCCGTCACGCGTCCGGTTGCGCCGATAAGCCCGATGGCCTGTCCGCGCTCAACGGTGTCGCCTTTCGCGACGAGCGTTTTGCTCACGTGAAAGTATGCGGTGACGATACCCGCGCCGTGGTCGATATACACGACGTTCCCGGCTAGAAAGAAATCGTCAACGAGGGCAACAACTCCACGGTTGGCTGCAACGATGGGATCTCCCGTCTTTCCGCGGAAATCGACGCCGAGGTGGCGGCTGGTGAGTTTGCCGTTGAACAGGCGGCCAGAACCGAACGGACTCGTTACTTTGGAGCTCCGCGGACGATGAAAAGGGGCAGTCCACAGCGGCGGGTTCTCGTGTGATTTGCGACCGATCTCACGGGCGGTCGCATTCTCCCGGTCAATGCGCGCCTGAGTTGCCGAATCGAGCGGCTGAGTAAAACGGGTTGATACGGAAAGTGCGGGAGGCCTGCCGTGGGACGCAGGAGTTGCCGGGATTTTCGTAGTCGCTCGGAGCGTGTCCACGCGCCCGGATGCGCGAGAGACGAAAGCAATCGCCGTCGCTTCAACCTTCGCATCGGCCGACACAGGTCCGATTGAATGCCACTGGCGAAGAGCTGACGAGTGAAAATGGAGTGGTTCACCCGACATGGTTCCTTCAATCGCAACTATCGAATCGCGGCCCGCCGGCGACTTAACGACGAGGCTAACGACAGCACCCGGTGATGCCCGTGATGGCATCTCGAGCTTCAGCGTCTGCTGAGCGCCTGCGCTCACGGCGAGAAGACATGCCGCACCGAGTAATGACAGAGGTCGCTTCATCGCGGGACTTCGGATCAACTGCGGAAAAGATCTCAGCTCGCCCTGATGTACATCGCGCCGGCTTCCTGCGCGTGGATCGCCGCGAACACGCCCGATGGCTGAAGGATGACGCCAGGCACGAGATAAGAAGTCGCACGCTTTCTCGCTTCGCCCTCCGAAACGCCGTCCTTTTGCTTCACGGTCTCGATGCACTCCTGAAAAGCCACGTTGCAGGCGAGCGCAACCGCACCGGCGGCGATCTGCTTGTGAAGCGCCGCCATGTTATAGGGAGCGACTACGCCGTCTTTTTCGTCGAGTAGTGCCGGGTTCTTGTTCGTAGGCTTATTGGTCATCGGATCGGTGACCTTTTTTTTCGCGCCCGCGCCGTACTTGTCCCAGTACGCCTGCTGCATGGCGAGAACGATCGCATCGTGTCGCAGCACGATTACCGGCACGATTTCCGAAGGCGCCAACTTGAGCACCTCGATGTTTTGCCGCGTCCAGGCCCACGCGCGCCAGACTCCGTTTCCGCTCTCGGGTTCGGCGCAGTCGAAGACGGCGCGATGCTTTGTGTTCAGCTTGCTGATCCAACTAAGATCCCAGGCGTCCGAAGGTGAATAGCTGGACGTTGCGAATTCGCGTGGGATCGCCGCGAAGGCCGCGGCAGGCATGACTGCGAGCGCAGCAGCGTTGACGGCAGCGGATGACAGAAAGCTACGGCGATTTGTTGTCAATGAACCTCCCAGGTCGTGTGACTGTGCGTGAACGTGTAACATAAATATCGGCTTTCAGCCCCCCTGGTGGCTATCTTGACGTAGATCATGCAAGACTCCGCAACCGGAATTACGCCCGCCGCGTCAGGCGTTACCTCTACAGCCGAGGGTGCGCCAACCCCGAAACCTAGGGCGCACAAACATTCCTTCGCTCATAAGACGGAGTACGCTCTCGCCCGAATCCTGGAAAAGAGCGTATCTGCAATGCCGGAAGGTATGGCCGATTCGTTTGGCCGACGTGTTGGCCAGGCGGTCTACCGAATGGGCGTGAGACGAGACGTAGTTGACAGCAATCTGCGTCTGGCTTTCCCGGAAAAAAACGAAGCATGGATTTCGGCGATCACCCGGAAGGCGTACGAGCATCTCGGACGGGAAGCGACCGCCATGATGCGACTGTCCAAGCTCGATCGAAAGGACGTCGTCGAGCGGACCACTCTGACTGGGTGGGACGAGATGGAAGGCGCGCTCACCGAAGGCCGTGGCCTTCTGCTGGTTACGGGACACTACGGGAACTGGGAGGTCGCTGCCGCCGCCGTCGCCGCTCGCGGAGTTCCAATTGCGGCCATCGTGCGTCGCCAGGGAAATCGATTGGTCGACGAGCGTGTTCAGGAGCTTCGCAGGAAACTCGGCGTCGAGACCATCTATCAGAGCCAGGCCCCGTCGCGTGTGCAACGATTACTCAGGGCCAACGGCGTGGTCGGCATCGTCGGTGACCAGGATGCACGAAGATCCGGGATCTTCGTTCCGTTCTTCGGACGTGCGGCGTCAACGCATCGCGGTCCCGCACTATTTGCGCTACGACTCAACGCACCGGTGTTTTCGTGCATCGCGCGACGTCTGCCCGGTGCAGATGTTAGATATGAAATCGCCGGGGAACGAGTTACCGTCGCGCGCACCGGAGATCTCGAGACAGACGTAACTGCGTTAACGGCCGATCTCGCGGAAAGGCTAGAGCGACAGGTGCGAGTTGCTCCAGAGCAATACTTCTGGTTCCACAAGCGATGGAAGAGTAGCCCGCCGACAACAGAGTCGGCGGGCTAGCACGAGGTTTCTAGCGCGCTCTTTCGTTAGCAGTCGGGAACGGCGCTACGGGGAAGGTTCCGATTGTGTCGGGGACGTAGTATCCGGCCCAGAAATCAGGCGGTCCTTCGCTGTCTTTCACAACGTTGCGCACCGGCTTGAGGCCGTCTTTCAAATAGGCCGCGATTGCCCACAACTCCTTGTCGGGCATGTGCCGCCACGCTTGCCACGGCATTGGGATCGCGAGAAAATGCGGATGGACAGGAAAATTTCCTTGACCGGGAACCGAAGATGTGATGTCTACGTCCGGTGTCTCCTCGGGACGGAGACCGTAGCGAAGTGCGTTGAAGATTTGTCGGTCGCTGAAGCGACCAATGCCAGTCTGGTTGTCGGGAGTGAGATTCTTTGGACGCGTGGTGAAGGGCCCGATCTTGAATTCGTCAATCGGCGTGCGCGCTCCCGAGAGCCACAACGGGGATCGAGGATCCGAGCCTCCGCCGTGACAACCTCCGCAATCGTGGCTCACCACGAGATATCTGCCCTCAAGAATCTGCGCCGTTCTTGCATCGCCAGTAAGCATGCTTTTAGCCGGCTTAGCCGTTGTGCCCTGGCTCGTGCACGCGACAGCTGCGATCATCAGTGAACCAAACAGCACCTTCCATGAGGATGTCCTTCGGTGCGACGCAATGGCCGAGCGAATCATGTTTCCTCCGTGGGTTATTTCACTTCCAGAATTCCCATCATGCCATGGTCTTCGTGGTCGAGAATGTGACAGTGATACATCCACATCCCGGGGAACTTGTCGAACTTCACGATTAATCGCGCCGTTTCGTGCTTCGGCACGTTCACCGTGTCCTTCCAGCGCCGGTCCGTCTCCGGCACTCCGTTTCGATCGAGCACCTGGAACCTGAACCCGTGAAGGTGGAACGGGTGGTCCATTCCAACGATGTTCTCGATCTGCCAAATCTCCGTCGCGCCGAGTTTGGCATGTGTGTCGACGCGGTTCATGTCCATCGTCTTCCCGTTGATGATCCCCTGACCAAGGGCGAAGACCCGTGTGGCGGATACCTTCAGTGTATCGAGCACGGGAATGGCGCGTAGCGTCGATGGTACCTGATAGGGTGTAACGGCACCATTGTTCGAATACTTCAGCGTTGCGATGTTGATCGGCTTTTCCCATCCCGCCGGTCGCGTTTGCGGGGCGTAACGATCGTACGGAAGCGATTGAAGGATCGCTGCGCTTCCCGGCGCGCCTGTGCCCTGCACGAGAATTTCGACGCGTTCCGAATTCGAAAGGACAATCTCCTTCATTTTGACCGGATGCTCGAACAATCCACCGTCGCTGCCAACCTGAGTGAAAGTCTGTCCGCCGAGTGAGAGGCGATACACGCGTGATGCAGACGCATTGATGATCCGCCACCGCTGAACTTCGCCGCTGCGAATTCCAATCGTCGGCATGACGCGTCCGCTGACGAAAAACGTATCTCCTTCGCGGCCATTCTCCTCATCGATCAAACCAGCCATCGACGCACGATCGGCAATGTGGATGGAGCCATCGGGCGTAAAGCGGTTGTCAGCGAGAACGATGATTCTTTCGCGCAGCGAAGCCGGCAGCGGATCGTCATCGGAGCGGATGATCAAGGCACCGAACAAGCCCTTCGCTACCTGGTATCCCGTAGTCATGTCAGGATGCGGATGATACCAGTAAGTGCCGGCGGTACCATGCTCGATGTTGAAGACGTAGTCGTGCGACTTGCCCGGCATTACAGGATAGAGGGGACTTCCGTCCTGATCCGCCGGTATGTGAAGACCGTGCCAGTGGATGGTTGTGGCCTCCGGCAGCTCGTTGTGGAAGTGAATGATAACGTGATCGCCTTCGCGGATTTCGATCGTCGGACCGGGGCTGATACCATTGTATGCGTAAACGTCGGTCATCTTCCCCGACGCGAGCACGATACGCTCTTTCCTGGCGGTGAGCGTTACCTCAACGGTGTGAGGCAGGCGCGAGACGTTCTGCAGAACTGCCGGATTTACGAACGATTCCGGCTCGACCGACCTACTTCGTTCGGCAGGTAAACTTCGGCGAGGGACCGTCGAGGTGATCGATAATGAGGCAGCAATCAGAAGCAGTGAACCACTTCGAGTCACTCGTGAATTCCCGGTCTCGGGTTAGTTAACCACGGTTTAGTGACCGGGAAAATGCGTTCGGGTCACGGAGTATGCAAGCGATTTGTAAGTTCGAAGTCAGAGGCACCCTGTGGCGTCCTAGGGCCGGTCGCAACTCACCTGAGCTCGGGCCGGTATCGTCATGCGATGACAGAAATCGTCGCTGAAAAACTGCGCGGCGCGAACCCCCCATCTGGCACAGCCAGCGCTAAGGCAGCGATCGGGGAACCATGGAGAAGTCGTGGGTGCAAACGGGTTCGGGGGGAAGTTCGCAACCAGTCGCTCTTCAAGACTGTGGTGCCTGCCACGGGAATCGTCCCACTCTTCGTTGTAGTGGAGAAGAGCGTCGCGAAGCCTGATGAGGCTGTCCGCATCTAAGAAAGGCGACCGATTTGTGTTGTACTGATCCGCATCAGCTACCGAAAGGGCAAGCTGATATTTATGCAGCAGTGGCGCGCCGGTTATCTCCGGCCACACACGTGGAAGAGCAGCAAGCTCGCGCCTGATGTTGCTTCGCTCTTCGCTCAGCTTCTTCAGCTCGAGGTAGAG
>JBDSBT010000039.1:0-2352 GCA_039921425.1 Gemmatimonadaceae bacterium
GTCGCCAGGCAATGGTGAGGACGGTGAAGCTGGCGAGAGCAGCAACCCATCCGCCCATGAACACCCACCAGCCGTACATCGTGCTCTGGAAGTGCGGATCGATCGACATCGAGAGATCCCACGCCAGGACTATCCATCCGAACGCGAACGAAAATCCAAGGAAGACGGCCAGGCGTCCCTGGAGCGAGTGCGTCGAATGGATCTCGCGGCGCTCATCCTTGAAGCCTCTGCGCATTCTGTCGCGAAGGCCTTTAGCCCATGCCGCACCGGCTTCCGGCACCATTCCAACGTCGAGACGAACCGTAGTGTAGATGTACCACAGGCTCATCACCATGATGATGGTGAACGCGGCGATGCTGCGAGGAATCAGAAAAACCGGATTGAGGTAAATCCGCTTTTCCGGAATGTCGAGCTCCATGTGCGTCCACGGAAAGATGTGATTCCTTCCGAGGAGGATGACGAGGAGGAGAATGAACGCCGCGGGCAGGAAGGCTACATAGCCCTCGAGGAGACGAATGATCGACCGCGACCAGCGGGCGGTCGTGATTCTCTGAACCGCTACGAACATCACGCCGGCCGAAGAAATCGTTGTGAAGTAAAGCCAGTTGACCAACAGGGCCTGCCATACTCTGTCAACGCCAGTGAAAGCGCCGACGATAAACACCGCCAATCCTATTGCAGTGAGAACGATCGATATCGTTCTGAGCGAGCGCGGAAGCGGCTTCGAAGTTCCAGCGAGAATCTCCTCGCGCGTGGGCACGTGAATATGTTCGTGACTCACTTGGTAGCTCCCCGCTTCGCTGTATCAGTCGCGGGCTTGGCCGAATCGGCGGCAAGCGGCGCAACCGGAACGACGGCCCCGGCAACCGCGTGCATCCCGCTGCCCACAATCTGGCCACGCGAATTCACGAACGGAGGCATGCGCGTTGGACCCGTTCTGCTAAATCCGTACAGCTTGTCACCCGTGACGCCAGGCGCGGCAAGCGGTCCCGTCGGAACTTCCTGCCCTGCTCTGCCCTGAAGGCCGCGGAGATAATTCACGACGTCCCAACGATCTGGCTCTTCGATGCGATTGTACGGCGGCATCAGTCCCCGGCCGTTGCGAATCATCCCGAAGACATATCCGTCCGTTCTGCCCTTCGTTACGTCGGTCAGAAGATTGATTCCCGGCATTCCATATTTCGTCGCCGGACCGTCTCCCATGCCCTTGTCGCCATGGCACGGCTGACAATTGACCTGGAAGTATTTCCGACCGTTCGCGAGCGATGCGGCGTTCATTGGAGTCGGATTCGGAATTGCTGCCATCGAGTCGATGGTGCCGGGAAGCGCGGCGTACGAAACCTGAATTCCGGCGACTGCCATTCCATTCACTGGAACAGAGTACTGAGGATTCCCCCGAGACGGTGTGAGCGTGTCCTTCACCGCCTCCCAGGTCCACAGCGATGGCTGGCGCTTGAAGTCGGTGAACCATTCGCAGCCGGTCATTCCGATTATCAACGGTGCGACGAGAAGCGTCGCGCAAACTCTAGCGTTCACCGCGGACCTCCGTTGCACCATGGCTCCGCAAAAGCGATTCAGCCGCTGCTGCATTCTCGGGCGGACACGCGACCCATACCCCGTAGTCACCACCGCTAAACCTGGGGTCATAACCAACCGTCATTGTAAGTCTCGGGACTCTCGAGTTGATCAATAGTCCTACAACCGTAGACAAGGCACCGAAGAGCACCATTACCTCGAATCCGAAAATCGTGTAAGGAACCCACGATGCTACGGGCTTGCCGCCTACGACGAGCGGCCAGTAGTCGGAAACCCAGATCGCGATCCAGTAACCGCACGTCGCGCCGAACAACCCACCGAACAACGTGAACCGCCGCACGGGGCTCGGGCCGGCATCGATCGCATGCTCGAGCTCATGACGAGGCGTCGGCGAATACACCGTCACCTCTCCAAGCTTTTGCTTCTTCAGCGCCTCGATGGCGTCCACCGCGGCGTCGAGCTCGCGGAATGCTCCGACAACTCCTGGCATCAGTCGTACTCCCCGGGCGTTGAAGGCTCGAATTCGAGGTGATGCCCCGACGGGTCCAGTCCGTGATCGTGCTCCCTGCGAAGCTTGGGCGGAATGATCTCTTTCACTTCGGAGATCGCGATGACCGGCAGCTGCTTGATGAACAGCAGAAACCACATGGAGAACCAGCCAAAGCTCCCGCAGAGAATCGCCATATCAACCCACGTGACCGTGTACCCGCCCCACTGCCACGGCTCGAACTCGTGCGACAGCGACGGCACGACGATGACGAATCGCTCGAACCACATGCCGAGGTTGATGAAGAACGACAGGATGAAGAGCCACGT
>JBDSBT010000040.1:0-8958 GCA_039921425.1 Gemmatimonadaceae bacterium
ATTTACGGACGGGGTGGGATTCGAACCCACGGTACGCTATGAACGTACACACACTTTCCAGGCGTGCGCCTTAAACCACTCGGCCACCCGTCCCTGCTGCATTATTCCAACTCTTCAGAATCAAAAAGGCCCGAGCACGCTCAGGCCCTGCTATTTATAACAACGGACAGGGAGAGATTCGAACTCTCGATACCCTTGCGGGTACGCCGGTTTTCGAGACCGGTGCCTTCAACCACTCGGCCACCTGTCCAATCAAGGACTTAGCCTCGAAAAATATCGGATAGGCTACGGGCAAACAACCGCACCACGGGGAATACGCCGTTCGGTCAGGTCGATGCTCGGCGCTGCGCAAAGAACTCCAGGAGAAGATGCCCACATTCCTCGCCCAGTATTCCTCCTTCAACCTGCGGTGAATGATTGAGGAGAGGATGGCGGAGGAGATCTTCAACTGATCCGGCCATGCCCGCCTTTTGGTCCCACGCACCGAAAACCACGCGATTGAGCCGAGCAAGGACAATTGCCCCCGCGCACATGGCGCAGGGCTCGAGGGTTACGTAGAGGGTACAATCGTCAAGACGCCAACGATCCAATGACGCGCACGCTTCGCGTATCGCCAGCAGCTCAGCGTGAGCAGTCGCGTCCTGGTCACGCACCGTTCTATTGTTGGCACCCGCAATGATCGAATTGCCCTTGACGACAATCGCACCAATGGGAACCTCGTTCTGCCGCGTTCCGTCATGCCCAATCGCGATTGCGTTGCGCATGAATTGCTCGTCGGTCTCGCGCCTCGTCACGCGAGCGCCCGACAAACTTTCCAGGTCAGCCACTGTCAGATCGCGGGCTGAGTTCCAGGCACATTGGTGAACTCCAGTTGTCCATCAGACCCC
Organism: Gemmatimonadaceae bacterium; assembly: GCA_039921425.1. Taxonomy (GTDB): domain Bacteria; phylum Gemmatimonadota; class Gemmatimonadetes; order Gemmatimonadales; family Gemmatimonadaceae; genus UBA4720. Next base: position 888 of record JBDSBT010000040.1, read on the forward strand.
AAATCGATCTTGATCCGGTCACCCTCGAGGAAACGGCCCTCGAGAACAAGGAGCGCGAGAGGATTTTGAACGAGTCGCTGAATTGCTCTCTTGAGCGGACGAGCTCCGAACGCCTGATCGTAGCCCTCGGTCGCGAGGTAATGCTTCGCCGCCGGGGACAGATCGATCGACAGTTTCTTGTCGGCCAGAAGCTGGTCGAGCTTCTTGAGTTGAAGACCGATGATGTGCTCGATCTGCTCTTCACCCAATGGCTTGAAGATGATGATGTCATCGACACGATTCAGGAATTCGGGGCGGAAATGCTGCCGCAATGCTCCGGTCACCTGCGTCTCGACGAGGGCCCAATCTTCCGTTCCATGCTCGAGGATGTACGAGCCACCGATGTTCGATGTCATGATGATTACGGTGTTCTTGAAGTTCACCGTGCGCCCCTGCGAATCTGTCAGCCGTCCGTCATCGAGAATCTGGAGCAGAATGTTGAACACATCCGGATGGGCCTTCTCGATCTCGTCGAACAACAGCACACAGTACGGTCGCCGGCGAACCGCTTCAGTCAGCTGGCCACCTTCGTCGAAACCAACGTAGCCGGGAGGCGCGCCGATGAGGCGAGATACCGCATGCTTTTCCATGTACTCGGACATGTCGATGCGGACCATCGCGTGCTCATCGTCGAACAAAAATTCCGCGAGCGCTCTCGCTGTCTCCGTTTTTCCAACGCCAGTTGGACCAAGAAAGATGAACGACCCGATTGGCCGGTTAGGATCCTGAAGTCCTGCCCGCGAGCGTCGCACCGCGTTAGATACAGCACGAACTGCTTCTGACTGACCGACGACTCTCTCCGTCAGCAGACTCTCTAGCCGAGTGAGGCGTTCTCGTTCGCCTTCAAGCATGCGTGAGACGGGAATTCCAGTCCACTTCGCCACGATTTCGGCGATGTCGTCTTCCGCGACCTCTTCTTTAAGGAATTGCCTGCCGCCAGCCTGCTTGCTGGCAAGCAGGAGCTCCGTGTCGCGCATCTGCTGCTCGAGCTGCGGAATGGTTCCGTATGTAATCTCTGCAGCGCGGCCGAGGTCGCCGGTACGAGTCGCTTGCTCGGCTTGTTGCTTCGCTTCTTCCATCTGCTGCTTGATCTTGCCAACGCTTCCGAGTGTTTCTTTCTCGTTCTGCCACTGCTGCTTCATGCCGTTGGACTTTTCGCGCAGCTCGGCCAGCTCACGTTCCAGAGCTTCACGGCGTTCCTTGGATGCTCTGTCTTTTTCTTTCGCGAGTGCCTGTCGTTCAATTTCGAGCTGCGTGATGCGTCGCTCGACTTCATCGATCTCCTGCGGCATCGAGTCAATCTCAATTCGAAGGCGTGACGCCGCTTCGTCGATCAAGTCGATTGCCTTGTCAGGAAGAAAACGGTCGCCGATGTAACGGTTGGACAGAGTCGCTGCCGCGACAACTGCCCCATCGGTGATTCGCACGCCATGATGAACTTCGTACCGTTCCTTCAACCCGCGAAGAATTGCGATGGTGCTCTCGACGCTCGGCTCCCCAACATATACCTGCTGGAATCGCCTCTCGAACGCAGCGTCTTTCTCGATGTACTTTCGGTATTCGTCGAGCGTTGTTGCGCCCACCACGCGCAGCTCGCCTCGAGCGAGCAATGGTTTCAGCATGTTGCCGGCGTCCATGGAGCCTTCGGCCTTCCCCGCTCCGACCAGCGTGTGCATCTCGTCGATGAAGATCACAAACTTCCCCTCCGCTTCGGTGATCTCCTTGAGCACCGCCTTCAGCCGCTCCTCGAATTCTCCGCGGAACTTTGCGCCGGCAATCAGTGCCCCGAGGTCGAGTGAGAGAAGTCGCTTGTCGCGCAGACTCTCGGGTACGTCGCCGTTCATTATGCGCTGAGCGAGTCCTTCGGCGATCGCAGTCTTCCCTACTCCGGGCTCACCAATCAGCACCGGATTGTTCTTGGTCCGGCGCGAGAGGACCTGAATGACTCGGCGGATTTCCTCATCGCGGCCGATCACCGGATCGAGTTTTCCTTTTCGCGCGGCATCGGTCAAATCGCGCGTGTAGCGCTGAAGCGCCTGGTATTGATTTTCAGGATTCTGATCCGAGACGCGATGACTTCCGCGGACCTGCTCAAGCGCTTCGAGAAGATCGTCGCGAGTCGCACCCGCCTCGTTGAGCAAGCGCCGCGAATCGGTGCCTTTTACGTCGGCGAGCGCGAGCAGCATGTGCTCGGTAGACACAAAGTCATCGCCGAGGTCCTTTGCTTCCTTCTCCGCGCGGTCGAAGACCTGGTTCAGCTCGCGCGAGACGTTCGGCTGTGCGTCGCTCTGTTTGGGATAACGCGCAGCTTCCGTCTCGGCCTTGTCGCGGAGGGAGGCAACGCTGACGCCAAGTTTCTGGAGAACCGGAACTACGATTCCTTCGTCCTGGCCGAGAAGCGCCAGGAGAAGGTGGAGGTCGTAGACGACTGGGTTCCCTGCGCGGCGAGCGATGGAAACGGCTTCGTTCAATGCTTCGCCGGATTTTACTGTCAGTCGATCTGGATTGATCATGACTTTGGGTCGTGCAATGTGAATGCCCCATTGGTTCTGCCACCTTGGCCGGATCGCGCACGAAAAATGAGCGCGTCCCCGAGGGAACGCGCTCAAAGTGCTACTTTCGGCTCGTACTAGCCAATGGAACCGGCTATTTCGACACGAGCATTTTTTTAACAAGTGGTTTTCCATCAACTTCAAGACGGTACAGATAGACGCCCGATGCAACTTCCTGCTGCGTCTTCTCATCGTGCCCATCCCAGTAAGCTATGTACTGGCCGCACGTCAACATCAGCTTTTCCAGTGCTTCTCCCCCAGCAGCATTCCCCGATCCGCCTTGCAGAACCGGCACAGCCACAGGCTGGGCCAACACATTGAAGACTCGCAAGCTTACGCGGTATAACCGGCTCGGATCCGTACATCCTGCGCCTGCTCCGACGCTGAACGGAATCCTCGTGTCCGGATTAAACGGGTTCGGATAATTTTGACCGAGCTCCAATCCGGCGCCCTGCGCCCTGCCGGTCTGGGGTGAAACTCCCTGAGCCGACAGATTGCCTGGCATGAACGCGCTGAGGGCCAGCACCACTAGTGCCACCCACAGATGTTTCATTTGTTACTCCACTGCTGACAAAGAAAGTTTTAGAAGAAATCCCCTTGAAATACTGTGTGTACGGATGTTCGCTCGGCCAACCTAAGGTCATCGTGACAGCGTGTCAAGAACTCTAAGCCCTTGAGCAACACCCTTTTACCGCATCACACTCGACCCGGGACAGCCATCGGTCGTACCGCCCGCCCATCCTGCCGCCTTTCTGTTACCCCTTTCCGGTCGCAAAATTCCAAAAAGGGGATCAAGTACTTCCTCGAGACCCCAAGAACCTCTCGAAGCTCCGCCGGGGTGTAAACCCGCCCAACTTCGAGCTTCGACCGCATACCCGAAACGATTCGAGCAACCTCCTCAGTGGAGTAGTAACGATCATCCGATACCCGCTCCAGTTGACGGTCTCTCTCCATCTTCCTCAACAGCGCCACCGTCTTGCTGCCGAACTTCACCTCGAGCTCCGCCACCGTAGGCGGCTCGGAGGGTCGTTCGCAAATTTCAATCATGATTGCGACGCTGAGACCCTGCTCCACGTCACCTAATTTTGACTTCCAGCCTGCCGGACAAACCAGCGAGCCAGCAAGCTCTATTTTCCCTGATTCCACCAGCCGATTCAACGCAAAGCCAACAATCTCTGAATTCTTTCCGGCGGCCAACCGGATTGCCTGAAGTGAGACACCAGGTTCGAGCGGATGGTTTGCGACGCTTTCCCTTACAAGCGCCTCCAATTGCGTCATAAGTTGGTCAACATACCGTTGACCATAGCGGCGCGTGCCGATCGGGACAGCACTTACGTTATCGAGCCGCGTTTTCACTTCCCGGGGAGACAATCCGGTTCGGATCGGAAGCGTCGCGGACTCAACGCCCTGGCTTCCCGCTTTCTCGAGAAGGCCTTCGACGGTTGCAGAAGCATCCTGGTCCAGGGCAACCTTGTTTGGCCTTGTCTTCGACCGAGTCCTCTTGTGAGCGAAGGCGTACGGATCGATCACCGTCCCGCCGCCGATTGTTCTCGCCGGCGACGGCAATCTGAGAACGAAGCGGTCGCCTGCGCGCGCAATGATCGGATTCGCAAGACGAATCCTTACGTGGCGCTTGTTCTCGTTTCTCAAGTCGGCATCGATCGAAACGACTTTCGCCTCCGTCTCCGCAGTGCCGAGATGAAACAGCACCCGAGTGCGCGGAGTGAGCCGCGCGTCGTGGCCGTTGAGCTCTATGAGCGCTTCAAGATCGCTGGTAGGAGTCCACGCGGGATCGGCAACAAGCGCGGTTCCGCGCCCAACTTCGGCCAGGTCAACACCGGCAAGCGCGATTGCGGTGCGATGACCGGCAGACGCGTGCGTCGCGGCTTTGCCATGAAGTTCAATTCCTCGAACGCGAGCAGTCTTCCCAGACGGATGCACAATCAAGGTCGCATCGCGCTGAACAGATCCGCTCCATACGGTTCCGGTGACGACCGTCCCGGTGCCTTTTATGGTGAACGCCCGGTCAACGGGAAGCCTGAAGAGGTCATCGTCCGCGTTACGGGCCGGAATCGACGCGGCCAAATCCGCGAGTGCAGTCTTCAATTCCGAAATTCCAGAACCTGTCTTTGCAGAAACCGGGACGATCGCCGCTGACGCGAGAGGCGTCGTCGCAATCAGCGCTTTGACTTCATCCATCTGGAGGCCGAGCCAATCCACATCCACGAGATCCGATTTGGTCAGCGCCACTACACCGCGTCCGACACCGAGCAGCGACAGGATCTCCAGGTGCTCGACGGTCTGCGGCATCACACCCTCGTCGGCAGCAATGACAACGAGGGCGATGTCGATGCCGCTCGCGCCCGCGAGCATGGTGCGAATAAACGCCTCGTGACCGGGCACATCGACGATTCCAATGGTCCCTGGACCTTCCAGATGAAGTGGAGCGAATCCGAGATCGATCGTGATGCCACGTCGTTTTTCTTCAGGAAGACGATCGGTATCGACTCCCGTTAGCGCTCTCACCAGCGCGGTCTTTCCATGATCGATGTGACCGGCGGTTCCGAGAATCACGCGGCGGTCCAGGCTCCCAGTTCCCAGACGCGGTAAGCGCGCAACTCCTTTTCGCCGCCCAGGTGTTCGAGGAAGAACTCGCGAAGCAGTCGCTGGTGGGCTTTGGCTTCGGAAGGATCGGCGACTCGGGCACCGCCGCCCGACGTCCACTCGCGCATCGCGTTACGCGCGCTTGGTGGAATGACTCGGCTTCCTGCCGCGAGGGCGCCACACTTCACGCACAATGCACCACCGGCAGAGTGCGAGAAGACGACTTTCGCCGATATGTCGAGATCTGTGTGGCAATTCGCACAGACATCGAGCGCAGGAGTAAATCCGAGAGTCGCGACGATGTGCCACGCGCCCGCGAGCGCGGCTTCCACGCTCTCGCCTTCTAGCGCCGCTGCAACCTTGTCAAGGGCGAGCTCGATGGCATCGAACAACCCGGGCGACTGCTCGTCATTCGCCCACCGAAGTGACAGCTCGGCAATCATCGATCCGGCCGTGAATCGTCCGACGTCTGTCGCAAGCTGGGGCCGAGCGCGCGTTACATCGAACGAAGCGAGCGATTGAAGTTCGCGGTTCGGACGAACGTGGATTTCAACTAGTCCCTGAGCGAACAGGTCCACAGCGCTGCCAAACCGCTTTCTCGAGCTCCGTGCACCCCGTGCCAGCACCGATTGCACTCCTGCCTCGCGCGTCATCAGCCTGATGATGCGTGACGTCTCCAGATAATCGAAAGCGTGGAGAACAATGGCTTCGGTTACAAGCGGTTCCATCAGCGCAATTTACAAACTCCCGCTGAGTCGTGCGCCGAAAAGGATTGTTCGCCGTGGCGATGCAAAATGCAGGACGTCTTCATATTTCGTATCCAGCAGGTTGTCCACACGCACCGTGAGGGACACGGCATTCTTTCCACCATCCGACTGGAACAGCGCTCGTGATGCCGCCACGTCGAGCTTCACGTAGGAAGGCAGCGTCACGACTGCCGACGGGAATTCATTGAAGTCAAAGTCGGGCCGCTTACCGATGTAGCTCGCCATCAATGAAAATGAGCCAGCATTCTGGTTTGCGTACGAAATGGTGCCGTTTCCTGAATGGGTCGGACGCCGGACAAGCGCATCGCCGACCTTCAGGTCGCCCGTGTAGGCCGAGGAGAGCTTGGTGACTCGAGGGGTTGCCATCGTGTAGCTCGCGCTGGCCGACCACGCACTGACGGGCGTCACACTCAGCTCGACGTCGTAGCCGCGCGTCCGCGCCTCGGAGAGGTTTGCGTAGCTGCCGAGAAAGTCTGGCGGCCCCCCTGATACGTACTGGATGAGATCGGTGAAAGTCTGATTGAAGTAGTCGACAGACAAATGCGCGATGCCGTCCGCGAGGCTCTGCTCGAGCCCGACCTCGTACGCCCGGCTCCTCTCCGGCTTGAGATCCGGACTCCCAACCGTGTAGAGAGTTGGACGGAGCTGATTGAACGCCGGAGCGTTGAATGCCGTGCTTACAGACGTTCGAAGCCGAAGAGCGCTATTTACTGGAGTGCTGGCGCCAAGGCGGTAGGTCGTGAAGGCATCGTAATCGGAGTTGTCATCACGCCTGGCAGCTAGTGTGTACGCTACACCTTCCGATGAAGTAGCGGTCAACTCTGCGTAAGCCGCCTTGTTGCTTCGATCGGCCGCAAACTGTGATTGGGGCGACGTTGGTCGGCCAACCGCCCCGGAGGCATTCACACTACGCTCTCGCTCAGTCATATATTCTGCGCCAAGGTTGAGAGTCCCGGCCGAAGGCAGCTTGAAAAGGAGTTGGCCCTCGGCATTGTGCCTGTAGTTTCTCGACTTGAGCGCCGAATGGAGCGGAGCCTTCGACCCAAACGGAACAGCTATGTCTTCGGTAAGGTCGGAAACCTCGTTGGTACCCAGCAACAGCCTCCCCTTTACCTTCTCACGGAGCGTTGCCGTGCCGTCAAAGCCGCCAGTGAGGCGATGCTGGACGCGATACGAATTGGAATCCACCGGCGCCCCCGTGAAATCCGTTGGATAGTGAAATTCCGCCATCGTGTACCTTGCCGAGACAATCGCATCATTTCCGGGTGAGCGATTAAGTCCGACCGAGCCGCTGAGGGTGCCGTTGTAGTACTGATTGTTGAATGGGAGGATACCGTCCGTTTTGTGCGCGCCTGCGCCGAGCGAAAAGCGCGCTCGTCCGTTCGACCCGCTGGCTTGTACGCCGCCGTCCAGAGTCTTGTACGTACCGCCGCGAACGTCCGCGGTGACTGAGATCGGCCCCCTTCCCTGGCGAGTGAAAATCTGAATGATGCCGGACACTGCGTCCGCGCCGTAGGCGACGCTTGCCGGTCCGCGGACGATCTCGATTCGCTCGATGTTGTCGGTGGTAAGATGGCTGAAGTCGAAAAACCCGCCCGGCGCGTTCACCGCAACTCCATCGATCAGCACCTTGGTATAACGACTCTCGCCGCCTCTCAAGAAGAGTGTCGTGACAGATCCATTTGATCCACTCTGAACCACGGAAGCGCCGGGAACGCTTCTAAGTGCGTCGGAGACCCGAGTAATGCCGCGGGACCGGAGCTCTTCGCCGGAAATGACAGTCACGGCCTGTGTGAGAGTCGATCGCTGAGCCGGTGTCTTTGTGGCTGAAATAACCATTGTGGTAAGTGTCGCAGTGTCGGGAGCCTGCGCCTGAAGCCCGGTCGCTAGTGCAGATAGCAAAACGATAGCGCTGCATTTGATCAGGTTCTGGAATGCTAAATTTCGGAAACAAATCGGCATGAATTTAGTGAGGTAGTGAGTTCAGCGAACGGAAGACGATCGCCTGAGTGGTACGAGCGACGGCGCGCCTACTGCCGGGTCGCGCGAAATGACGAGCGGCCATCCATAAATCCGCTCGAGAAGATTTGCCTGCATAACTTCGGATGG
>JBDSBT010000041.1:0-6054 GCA_039921425.1 Gemmatimonadaceae bacterium
GTGCCCCGGGGAACGCGTCTTCAGGTCAAGTCGGGCTGCTGTGTCACTCGTGACACGCTCGCCCCCGAATCCTCGAAGTCGCGCTAACCCATGTAATTTATAACCGAATGCCGATGAATCAACTGCGCTACCGGACGCGACTCATCGTCATCCTGTCCCTTTTCGCCATTGTGCCGGCCGCCCTGCTCACGATTCTATGGGGTGGAACGATGAGAAGCGCCATTTCTCTCGTCGGCGGCCGAAGCGCCTGGGAGAGCGTGGCATCGACCGGTCAACGAGCAATCGCCGCTGTCCGAACCGCGCCCTTGAACCCAACGGCGCGGCAGGCGCTGGACGCACATGAGCGGGAGCTCCGGACCTCGCTCGAGCAGGCCCGACGGTTCAGTTTCCTTGCCGGACGCTCCATGCGGGTGGTCACTGCCCTGGCCTTTCTGGCGCTCATCGTCTTCGGGATCAGTGCATCGCGAGTCGCCGGACATTTGAGCAGACAGATGAGCAGGCCCCTCGTTGAGATCGTCGGATGGACCGAGAAGATTGGCCGCGGTGAAGAGCTACCACCGCCTGATGCCGAGGTCGCTCGAGGCGCCCCGGAGTTTGCGACGCTACGAGACAGAATGCGCGAAATGGCCGATGCGATCGACGCTGGGCGAAAGCGCGCAGCAGAAGCAGAGCGACTCAAGGCGTATCGCGAGAGCGCTCGCCGCGTTGCGCACGAACTGAAAAATCCGCTCACGCCAATTCGTTTCGCGATTGCCCGGCTCCGTCGCGAGAGCCCTCCGAGTCTGCACGAGACGATCGACGTATTGGCCGTTGAATCGGCAAGGCTCGAAAGAATCGCGCGCGCCTTTGCCGAGTTCGGCAGGTTGCCCGAGGGTCCTGCGGCGGAGGTCGATGTAAGCGAGCTCGTACGCTATTCAGCAAGCGCCGCGACTTCGCCAGGCATCGAGATCAGCGTAAACGCGCCGGAAGATCTACCCAGGGTGTCTGGACATCTCGATGCACTTGCTGGCGCTTTGTCGAACGTGATCCTCAACGCGATCGATGCTTGCGACGGACACGGGAACATCTCGATTACTGCGGCGCCTGACAGACTTCGAGGAAAGGATGCCGTGTCAATCGAGGTCGCGGATGACGGTTCGGGAATCGCTGCACACGAGCTGGCGCGCATCTGGGAGCCATACGTGACTCAAAAGCCTGGCGGCACCGGTCTCGGCCTGGCGATTGCGCGACAGGCGGTGCTGGCACATGATGGAATTGTAGAGGCCGCGAGTAAGTTGGGAGAGGGTACGAAGATACGCTTCAGACTGCCGGCGCTTGCCAAAGCCACTCCAGAGGAACACGCATGATGATGATGGGTCCCGAAATGATCGGCCTGTTCGTGCCACTTGGCTTCTTTGCGACAGTCGTTGCGATTGTCGTTGGCCGGCCAATGGCGAAGGCAATCGCAGCAAAGGCCGAAGCTGAAGCTAAGTCTCCGCAGATTCCCGGCGAAGTTCAGAACCGTCTCGAGCGGATGGAGCAGTCCATCGATGCGATTGCCGTGGAGATCGAAAGAATCTCGGAAGGCCAGCGCTTCACCACGAAGCTGCTATCGGACGTGAGAGATTCCGCCGCGGCGGCAATTCCGGCTCGATCTTCGGCGTCGCCATCGAGCCAGTAGATGGCGAGTGTCCTGATCGTTGACGACGAGCCCAACATCCGTCGCATGGTCGGGGCACTTCTCTCTGCCGAAGGTTATGAAGTACGAGAGGCCTCGAGCGGAGTGCAGGCAGTCGCAAAGGCATCGGAGGAAGAGCCCGATGCAGTTATGATGGATCTGATGATGCCGGGTGAGCTCGACGGAATGGCGGCGCTCGCGCGCCTTCGTGTTGATCATCCTGAGCTCGCCATCATAATGATGAGCGGACGCGCTGGCTTGAGCGATGCTGTCAACGCGACGAAGCTCGGCGCCGTCAATTTTCTCGAAAAGCCGCTTACACCCGAAGGAGTCCTGTTCGCCATCGGCGCGGCGCTCGAGCTTCGTCAGTCGAGACGCCTGGCGCGCGAGCTCCGGCAGGAGCTTGGTCTCACCGGGGACATGGTTGGCGACAGCTCGCAAATGACAGCTGTGAGAGAGTTGATCGCGCGAGTTTCGGTGACCGACGCACGGGTGCTCATCACCGGAGAGTCAGGCACCGGCAAGGAATTGGTGGCCAGCGCGATTCACGACGCAAGCACCCGTCGTGACAAGCCATTCATCAGGGTGAACTGCGCGGCAATTCCTCGTGAGCTCGTCGAAAGCGAGATGTTTGGTCACGAGCGCGGCGCATTCACCGGTGCAACGCAAGCGCGCGTCGGACGATTCGAGCTCGCGCATACAGGCACTCTGTTTCTGGATGAGATCGGCGATCTCAGTCTCGACGCCCAGGCAAAACTGTTGCGAGTGATCGAGGCGAAGGAAATTCAGAGAGTTGGGGGGTCACGAAACATCAAGGTCGAAGTTCGTGTGATCGCCGCGACCAACCAGGACCTGACCAAAGCCGTTCGCGATGGTGCGTTCAGGGAAGATTTGTTCTTCCGCCTGAACGTCGTGCCGATTGAATTGCCGCCGCTGCGTGATCGAAAAGGCGACGTGGCTCAGCTCGTTCATCATTTCTCCCTTCTGAACTTCAGGAAGACGGGTCAATTACCGCCGACGTGGTCAGCGGGTGCGATGGATCTGCTCGATCGACATCCCTGGCCAGGCAACGTTCGTGAGCTGGCGAACATCGTCGAACGAATCGCGATCGTTCACGCCGGTTCGGACATTACTTCTGGCATCCTTTCCGGAATTCTTGGAAACGGTTCCGGCAGAGCAGCGATTGCATCGGAAGACATCGAAGAAGTGGTCGCGGCCGAGGGAGGTCTCGCTGAAGCCCTCGACCGCTACGAAAAAACCATCATCGAAGCCGCGCTGCGCGTATCGTCAGGCAACATGGCCGAAGCGGCGCGATGGCTGAACACCGACCGACCAAACCTCTACAGGCGAATGAAGCGACTCGGCATCGAAGGACCGAGAGTCGCCGACAAGCCGGCCCAACCCACCGCATCGTGAGAATTCGAACAGCCGTATTTGTCGCCCTTGGTGCGCTGGCGCTGGCGCGTACTGCCTTGGCGCAGGAGGCCGCTCCGCAGCAAGACACGACCGTGGACGTGCGCTCGATGCTCAGCGAAGAAGATCACGGCGGACTAAGCATCACGTCCGGAAAAACGTACAATCGAGTCGAGGGTCTCCCGGTCCTTCTTGGTCCGACATACAAGAATCATTTCGGGAGCGCTGACCTGTCTGCGTCGGCATTCGGCATTCTCCGCAGTGCAGAAGCGTTTCATTGGGATGCGGACAACATCGGCCACAAGGTGAGCGCGGAGCTTCGCTATGGGCAACGCCACGGAATTGCATTCGGTGCAGAGTCGTTCGACGTGGTCGCGCCTGTGGAGCCGTGGCAGCTGACGGAGCCGGACGCAGGTCTCGCTGCTTTTTTTCTCAAGCGCGACTACTTCGGCCGCCACGGTGCCCGCGGCTACATATCCGCGTTTACGGCTGGCGGCGCAACGCTGACGGCAAGCTTGAGTGACGAGCGGTGGAGCTCGCGCGAAGAGCGCAGTGTCTTTACGCTGTTCCGCGACGACGAGCACTGGCGCACCAATCCGCGCATCGATGACGGACGCGTACACGTTGCCAACCTTGCGTTCGATCTCGACACTCGTACGAGCGAGATCAATCCGTGGGCCGGCTGGTTCATCAAAGCCGACTATGAACGTGGAACCGGCGATTTCTGGACCACCGGACAGACCAGCAACTTGTACCAGGAACACCGAGCGTACGGCCGCGGATTCCTGGACGTCAGGCGCTACAACCGCATTTCACCCAAGCGCCAGATCAACGGACGCATCGTACTTGGTGGCTGGCTTCACGGCGACCAGATGCCGCTCGAACGAAGGTTTTCCGTTGGTGGAATCGGGACGATTCCTGGCTTCGATTTTAGACGAGTCGGAATTGGGACGGACGTTGGCCAGTGCGCTGACCGCGTCGTCATCTCCGGGAGAGCGGCTCAGTGTGACAGGGTTGCCCTCGCTCAAACCGAATATCGGCACGAGCTGCCGTCAGAGCTGTTCGACGTTTTCAACAGGAACGGCATTCGTGTACGAGGCGCGGTGTTCCGGATCAAGCCAACAGCCGTTGTGTTCGCTGACGCCGGTCGCGGCTGGCTCGTCGGCCCGAGAGTGGGCACACTGCAATATCTCTCTGGTTCCCTTCCCGGCTTCGACACTTTCAGAACCGATGTCGGCGCAGGTCTCGACCTCGGCATCATCGGCCTCTATGTAGCGAAGGCGGTGTCGTCGTCGAAAGAGCCCGCGAATTTCTTCGTGCGAATTCGGGATCGTTTCTAGACGTGTCTGCACGGCGGCGCGCTGCGTTCATCGCGGCCATTCTCGTGTCGGCGGCACGCGCTGAAGGGCAGAAGCCTCAGGTCATGCTGTCATTGCCTGACGCGGCGATGCGCGCATCGGAGCCACCGATTGTTCGCTCCGCGGCGCTGATCACGGATGGCGCGACGCTGGATCTGCTTCGCAACGGCTTCCCCGCTCATCTCCACTACAAGCTCGAGCGGTGGAACACCGGTGGCTTCTTCGATGACGTTACGGCAAGCGCCGAGTGGGATGCCGTCGTGCGTTACGATGCGCTGGCCAAGGTTTTCCAGGTTTATCGCGTCGCTGGTGGACGGACGACGCGTCTCGGAAGTTTTTCCGACATCGCGGCGGCGGAGGCGGCAATCGATACACCGTTCCCGGCGCCGATTCAGCCGCCGAAAAAGGGAAAGAAGACGTATTACAATCTCGTGCTCGACGTCGAGTCGCTGTCGTTGACCGAGCTCGATGAAGTCGAGCGATGGCTTCGGGGCGAGCTCAAACCCGCCGTTCGCGGAAAGAAAAATCCGGGCACCGCTGTTGGTCGCGGCGTCCGGACGGTGATGGTGCGACTGCTGGGCGGAGAGAAGCGCCGCTACGAAGCGCGCTCCGGCACATTCCGCCCATGAGCGTGCGCATGCACTGCTGCTTGCAGGAGGCCGCTCGTTGGATGACGGTGCTCGAGATCTTCCAGGTGATGTAGAGTCTCCTCGCCGTAGAACAGGCGAATGTAGCGCGCCTGCGTTGGCGTGAGGCGACGAACCGCCCAGCTCAAATGCACGAAATGCGGCTCGACCGGAGCGTGCATCGGGTGCATTCCGATTTCGTTCGGCAGACTGTTCGCTTTTCGGGTGTTGCACGGGCTGCAAGCAGTCACCACGTTGGTCCATTCGTTCGATCCCCCGCGCGACAGCGGAATGAGATGATCGCGGGTGAGCGACTCACGTGGCTTGAGCTCTATCTGAAGCCGGCCGCAGTACTGGCAGCGGTAGCGATCGCGCGCGAAGAGAAAAGTGTTGGTGACCTGCCGGCGGAAACGCCGAGGGACGTGGATGAACCGCGTCAGGCGAATGACTGCCGGGCGCGGAAGCGTGAGACGTTCGGAACGGACCACCTTGTCATGGTCCGCCTCGACTATCTCTGCCTTCCCGTCAATGACCAACCGTAGCGCTCGTCTGAGCGGAACCATGGTGAGCGGCTCAAACGAAGCGTTCAGTGCAAGACAGCCTACGATCAAGCACCCTCCGTATTCGCGCTGTTGCTGCGAGGCTGCAATATACAACTGGTTGCGTCTAAATACCCGCGTGAACTCCGATGGGTACCGGCGTCCGCCATCCGTAACGGTCGGGAAGCCGGCCTTCGGCGATTCCCATGTAGGTCTCCTGTATGGTCTGCGTGATCGGCCCGCGCCGCCCGTTGCCGACCGGAATTCTGTCCACCGACCGAATCGGCGTGATTTCGGCCGCCGTACCGGTGAAGAACAGCTCATCGGCGATGTAAAGCATTTCGCGCGGCATCACCTGCTCGACTACTTCGATACCCGCATCGGCGGCGATTTTCATTACCGAATCACGGGTGATGCCGTTCAGAATTCCTGAGGCGACCGTCGTCGTGTGGAGCTTGCCG
>JBDSBT010000042.1:0-10364 GCA_039921425.1 Gemmatimonadaceae bacterium
GCCATCGCCAGCGCGCGACACTGAAGTTCTCCGCGATAAACCGGGCCGATCGGATTCCCACCGGCAAAACACGACACGATGTCCGTGCCGCCGCTGATGCTTGCCAGCAGTACGTCTTCCTTGATCCGCGAGTATACAAAGTCGAAGCTGTTCACAGCGAGCGGACTTCCAGTCGAGAGGATCGTCTTCAACGCGGACAAATCGTGCTTCGTTCCCGGCAGCATGTCGCGTTTCTCGCACATCGCCAGATACTTGGCGCTCGTTCCGAAAACGGTGAGCTTTTCAGCCGCCGCCATCGCCCAGAGGGAATCATGATTCGGCGCAAACGGCGAGCCGTCATAGAGGATCAGAGTCGACCCGACGGCGAGAGCACTCGCGAGCCAGTTCCACATCATCCAGCCACACGTCGTAAAGTAGAACACTCGATCCGATCTCCCGAGATCGGTGTGCAGCAGCAACTCCTTGTAGTGCTGAAGCAGCGTACCGCCCGCACCGTGAACCATGCACTTGGGGAGGCCCGTCGTCCCGGATGAATACAGGATATACAACGGGTGATCGAATGGCAGCCGCTCGAACTTTACCTCGGTCGCTGACTCGTCCGTGAAATCCTGCCACATCACAGCACCGTGAAGACCTGATATGTCCGGATTACTGTCGCCATAACCAACGACGACGATCTTCTCGATTGCTGAAATGTTCGCAACCACTTCTGCAACCCGCGTGAGGCAATCAATTCTCTTCCCGCCATACACGTAGCTGTCGGCACAGAACAGAATCCTTGGTTCGATCTGTCCAAACCTGTCGAGAACACCCTGCACTCCAAAATCGGGCGAACACGACGACCACACTGCTCCAATAGACGAGGCGGCCAGCATCGCAACCAGCGCTTCCGGAATGTTGGGAATGAATCCGGCGACACGATCGCCCGTCTTGATTCCGTGCGCCCGCATCGCGGATGCGACGCACGCTACTTCACGATACAGACCGGCGTAGGTAAGACTGCGCTGACGTCCGTTCTCATTCCACGCAACCAGCGCCTCCTGTTCGTCACGATGCCGCAGAAGGTTTTCCGCGAAGCTCAGCCGCGATCCGGTGAACCACTTCGGGCCAAGCTCGGGGTCAGGCGGCGCCATTCGACCGAGTCCGATGATGACGTCGTCCCAGGGGTCATCCTTGTGCCCAGGCTCATCGGCGATGACTTCGGCGAACTTCCACATCAGCGGCCAGAATCTCTCCGGATGAAGCACCGACCACTGATACAGTTCTTCGTAGGTGTCGCCCACTCCCGCAAAACGCAAAAACGCAGACATGTTTGCCTGCGCTATGCGTTCGGGCGAGGGGGTCCACATCGGACCTGTCACCTGCCTGTCTTCATTCAGCTCGTTGGCGGACTGAACTGAGCATGCTCGGAATCGACCCACGACTTGTGGTAATTCTTGTCTTCGATGTCGATCGCCTGCTTTGCGACCTTCAGAGGACGGAAGCTGTCCATCATCACCGCCAGCTCATCAGTGTACTTGGCCCCGATGCTCGCCTCCGTACGACCCGGGTGTGGACCGTGCGGAAGTCCATCGGGATGGTGAGTGATGCTTCCGAACTCAATTCCCTTCCGGCTCATGAATTCGCTCGACGCATAGTAAAGCACTTCATCGGAATCGACGTTGCTGTGGTTGTACGGCGCGGGAATCGCCTCGGGATGAAAATCGTATGGCCGAGGACAGAATGAGCAGACAACGAAGCCGTCGCCCTGAAATGTCTGGTGAACCGGCGGCGGCTGGTGAACGCGACCCACGATCGGCTCGAAGTCCATGATATTGAACGCCCATGGATAGAAAAAACCGTCCCATCCAACGACGTCGAAAGGGTGGTGGTCGAGCACCAGCTCGTTGATCCCATCGTACTGTTTCACATAGAGAGAGAAATCTCCTTTCTCATCGTGCGGCTTGAGCTCGACAGGCCGCCGAATATCGCGCTCGGAGTACGGCGCCCCTTCGACGATCTGTCCAAACTCGTTGCGATATCGTTTGGGAGTCCTGACGTGTCCCCGGCTTTCCATTACAAGAAGCTTTGTCTGCTCGCCGGCGAGGTCGAGTTTGTACTTGTGAAGGATTCCGCGATGGATGATGAGGTAGTCGCCTTCGCCAAACGGCAGATCACCATACACCGTCTCCAGAACGCCCTTGCCCTTGCTTACATAAACCAGCTCGTCGGCCTGAGCATTCCGGTAGAAGTGCTCGTCTTCCTTGTCCGGTTCGACGTACAGCATCGCAATGTCCTGATTGAACAACAGCGGCGTGCGATCGAGCGTCGGACTTCCGCCGCGTTTCGCGCGCGAAGTGAGAAAGTGCCGGTGATGCAGCGTCTGATCGGGATCAGCTTCGAACTTCGTCTCTTTCACTCGTCGCACCGACTTGACCATCGTGGGCGGATAGATGTGATACAATAGCGACGACGTCCCCGTAAAACCCTCGTGCCCCATCAGCTCCTCGGCGTAAAGACCGCCGTCCGGTTTTCTGAACACAATGTGCCGCTTTCGCGGAATCGTTCCGAGGGTATGGTAATTGGGCATTCAGACTCCTAAAGATTTCCGCGAAGTGCCTGCTCGCGCTCGATCGCTTCGAACAAGGCCCTGAAGTTCCCGGCGCCGAAGCTCTTCGCGCCCTTTCTCTGGATGATCTCGTAGAAAATAGTGGGACGGTCTTCCACTGGCTTCGTGAAGATCTGGAGGAGATACCCTTCGTCGTCACGGTCAACAAGAATGCCGAGCTCCCGAAGTGGTGCGAGATCCTCGTCGATTTTGCCCACGCGGTCGGTCACGCTGTCGTAATAGGTACCCGGTACCTGCAGGAATTCGACGCCGCGCGACTTCATGTCCCTTACCGTCTTGATGATGTCGTCGGTGGCAATGGCGATGTGCTGCACGCCCGGCCCATCGTAAAACTCGAGATATTCGTCGATCTGCGACTTCTTCTTTCCGGCGGCCGGCTCATTGATCGGGAACTTGATACGGCCGTTTCCGTTCGACATCACCTTCGACATCAATGCCGAGTATTCGGTGGAGATCGTCTTGTCGTCGAACGAGAGAATGTTCACGAAGCCAAGCACGTGCTCGTAGAACTCAACCCACTTGTTCATCGCTCCGAGCTCGACGTTGCCAACGCAGTGGTCGACGTATTTCAGTCCGACGGGTTTGACCTCGACGGGTGAGCTGAACGGAACGAAGCCCGGCATGAACAGACCCGTGTAGTCCTTTCGCTCGACGAGGCTGTGAATGGTGTCGCCGTAGAGATGAATTGCGGCGATGACTATCTCCCCGTTGTCATCTTTCATTACCGTCGGTTCCATCGCCGGCTTTGCGCCGCGCTCCACTGCCAGCTGGAATGCCGTCCGCGCATCGTCTACCCACAACGCGATGTCGCGAACTCCATCGCCGTGCTTGCGCACGTGGTCGGCAACAGGGCCTGCTGATTTGATCGGGGTAGTCAGAATGAGCCTGACTTTGTCCTGTTGGAGGAGATAGCTCGCGCGGTCCCTTGTGCCTGTTTCTGGACCGCGGTAGGCCACTACCTCAAAGCCGAATGCCGACCGGTAGAAGTGACTCGCCTGCTTTGCGTTCCCGACGTAGAACTCGATGTAGTCGGTGCCGTTGATTGGAAAAGTATCTGTGGCCGGTTCTGCGACCGGCATCGTTGCTGTGGCCATCACGACTCCTCTTAGGTAAAGCGCTGACTGCTGACTGCCCAACAGAAAACTACTGCACAGCTCAAACCGCACGTGTCGTACCGCTGGGCACTCAGCGGTCAGCGGTCAGCGTTTTTCAGTCGTCAGCGCGTTTCTCGGCCTCTAGCCTCGGCCAGCTTCCTTCCAATCCCGCGATAAAAACCCGCGTCCGCTGGCTTTTGCTGTTCATCGAGACTTAAAGCTGTGACCTCGAGCGCGTACAGAATGTTGCCGAGGTAGAGCTGAGCGATGTCTGAAACAGTCGCGGGCGCTTCCGCGGCCGCATTCAACTCCGTCACGTCAGCGCGGCTGAGGAACCGGCGTAACCTCGCCAGTGGGGAAATTCGTGTCGGCAGTGATGACCTTCACCACGATGGCCGTGATGTTGTCGATGCCGCCGTTGTTGTTTGCGTCGGCGATCATCGCATTGACGATTCGCTCGGGGGCCGCGCGACTCTGAAGAAGCTGCTGGAGCCGCTTGTCTTCGACCATCCCGGTAAGACCGTCGCTCGCGAGAAGGAATACATCGCCAACGCGGGTTTCGCCGCTGACGATCGCCGGCTCGATATCACTGCTCATCCCTATGCAGCAAGTGATGACATTGCTCTGCGGATGATGCCGTGCTTGCTCCGGCGTGATCAAGCCTGCGTCAACCTGCTCCTGTACCAGTGAGTGATCCCTCGTGAGTTGTCGCATCTCTCCGTCGCGCACGAGGTAGATGCGAGAATCGCCGACGTGGCCAATCAGGTAATGGGTATCCGAAAGGAGCAGAGCCGAGGCAGTGCTCCCCATTCCGGTCTTGTCGATTTCCCTGGTCGTTCGCTGAAATACCTGATTGTTGGCAAGACGAAGGGTATCCGACACCCGCTTCGGGGATTCGCCGTCGGTGAGGTCGTTGAGGTCGGCAAGCTCGCTGGAAATGAGGTCAACAGCCATCTGGCTGGCGACTTCGCCCGCGGCATGACCACCCATTCCATCAGCTACTATGAAGAGCCCTCGATACTCGTTCGCGTCGGCGTAGAGGTTGTCCTCATTGCCCTTCCGCAACCGCCCCGTATCGGTTCTCGCTGAGACAGCCAGATGCACTAAGGCGCGCCTCCCGCCAGTCGCGGGCAAGTAAAAGTCAAAGGAAAGTCTCTGGTACGAGGGTTCAATGAAGTACACAAACTACGCCATGTTCCGTACGGCCAGCAAGCGCTATCCGGCCCTGAGGGTCTGGCTGGGCATTTCTCCGCTCTGGAGCCTCCACAGCCGGGCATAAAGTCCAGCCCTGCCGACAAGCGCCTCGTGAGTGCCACGGTCCACTACCTCACCATGATGGAGGACCAGAATCTCGTCGGCAGAGACAATTGTACTAAGCCGGTGGGCAATCGCGATAGTCGTTCTGCCTTCCATTAGAATAGCCAGCGCCTCCTGAATCTCCGCCTCGATTTCGCTGTCCACAGCGCTGGTAGCCTCGTCCAGAATCAACAGCGACGCGTCGGCGGCGACGGCCCTGGCGAACGACAGAAGCTGCCGCTCTCCCACACTCAGCGACGAGCCCCTTTCGCCGAGCTCGTGCTTATAGCCGTTCGGGAGGCGCCTGATGATCCGGTCGGCCCCAACGCGCGAGGCGGCCCGCTCTACATCCTCGTCCGGAATCGGGTTCGAAAGCCGGATGTTCGTCGAGACATCGCCCGCGAAAAGAAAAATGTCCTGCTGCACGTAGGCGATCAGCGCGCGAAGCTCGTCAGCATGCATTTCACGAATGTCTACGCCATTCACGAGGATGCGCCCGCGCTGGGGATCGTAGAATCTCATCAGCAGACTGACGATCGTGGTTTTCCCGGCCCCGGTATGTCCAACCAGGGCGAGCGTTTCCCCTGGCCGCGCTGTGAACGACACACCTTTTAGCACCCACTCCGGCTCTTTCGGCGCCTCAGTGAGTCTTGCAACGTGCCCCACATCGTACGCGAACCAGACGTCATCGAACACGACCTCGACGCGCGATCTCGATCGCTGGCGTGGAGCTGCGGTAAGGCTCGCGGAGGAGGGCTCGGTGTCGATCAGCGCAAATATTCTCTCCGAGCTCGCCATCGCACTCTGTACGATGTTGAACTTCTCGGCCAGGTCCTGCAGGGGCTGATAGAAGCGGCGCCCAAGTTGAAGGAATGCAGCGACCGTTCCGACTGTCAGCGAATGGTTGCCGACATAGTGCGCGCTGATGACGAGAATGAGCGCGATCGCCACTGATGTGAGAAGCTCGATCAGTGGGAAGTAGATCGCGTAGACTTTGATCGACTTGATGTGCGCATCGAGATGATCTTCGTTCAGCTTTCGGAATCGTTCGGCCTCCTCTGCCTCGCGGCCAAAGAGCTGAACAATTCGCATCCCGGTAAGTCTCTCCTGGAGAAACGCATTGATTCTTGCGAGGCGAGTTCGAATGTCGCGATATGCGTCGCGCACGCTGGTCCTGAACCAGTGCGATACGCCGGCCACCAGGGGAATCACGACGAGCGACCCGAGCGAAAGGCGCCAATCCATAACGAACATGGCGACACCGATTGCGACGAGAGTGAACAGGTCGCCTAGCCCTGCCACGACGCCAGAAGTGAAAAGCTCGTTTAACGTCTCGACGTCGGACGTCACGCGCGTGATCAGGCGGCCGGCCGGATTTCGATCGAAGAACGAGATCGAGAGCCGCTGCATGTGCGAAAAGATCTGCATCCGCAGATCGCGCATCACGCGTTGGCCAAGCAGGCTTGTTAGAAATGTCTCGCCGTACGAGCAGAGGAATTGTGCGACTAGTGTCGCCGCAAATAGGATTGCCGCGGTGACAATGGCCTTGCCGTCTCCAGCCGGGAGCGCCTTGTCGATTACCCGCTGGGTGAGAAGCGGGCCCGCCAGCTGGAGAACGCCCTCGATGCTGAGAAGCGCCAGGGCGGCGTAAACGAGCGACATGTAAGGGCGCACGTAAACCAGCAGCCGTCTCATCAATCGCGCGTCATAGGTCCGCGAAAGTGTGTCTTCTTCGCTCAGGGTTGCGGGAGTCGTCATCGAGCGGTATGGTAGCGGAGGATTCACTGCGGCGCCACCGCCTCGAAAAGATGGTACGCAGGTTGCACTTCTGGCGCGCGCTGGCCGTCTATCGGGTCTGCAATTCACCCTACGGAGGAGAAATGAGTTTTCTCGCATGGATCGTACTTGGATTGGTCGCTGGAGCGATCGCCAAGGCAATAATGCCGGGCAATGACCCGGGTGGAATGATCGTCACGATGATCATCGGTATCGTGGGCGCCGTAATTGGCGGGTTCCTCGGCAGCACACTGATGGGCGCACCGCTCACAGGCTTCTCGATCCAAAGTCTTCTCCTCGCCGTCGTCGGCGCAATCCTTCTTCTCTGGATCTACCGCATGGCAACGCGGGGCCGGACGCGAGTCCCGTAAGCACTTTAAGCAGGGTGATAAGGGAGTAATTGCGGGTGCCGCTCTGGCTCTACTGGATCATTCTTGGTCTTGTAGCAGGAACGCTGGCGAAATTCCTGGTGCCAGGGCGGGACCCCTCCGGCTGCATCATTACCATACTTCTTGGTATCATCGGCGCGTTCCTCGGAGGATTTATTGGAACGCGCATCGGCTGGGGCGCTGTTAGCGCTGGCGCCTTTGATCTTCGCTCCGTTGGGCTCGCAACCTTCGGGGCGATCGTCCTACTCCTTCTGGGGCGTCTTGTTCGACGCTGACAAAGGAACAGCGTTCCCGCCCTTCCGGTGTTTGTTCGGCTAGCCACTCTCTTTTAGATTGGAAGGGTGAAAGAGAGCATCATCATTCGCGGCGCACGCCAGCACAACCTGAAGGGATTCGACCTTACAATCCCGCGCCGTACCTTCACAGTAATCACAGGCCCGTCGGGCTCGGGTAAGTCGACCCTGGCGTTCGATACCATCTACGCTGAAGGCCAGCGGCGATACGTTGAGTCACTCTCGGCCTACGCGAGACAATTTCTCGACCGGATGGAAAAGCCGGACGTAGACGCGATCGAAGGGCTGTCCCCCGCTGTAGCGATCCAACAGAGCAATCCCACGAAGACATCTCGTTCAACTGTCGGGACGGCGACCGAGATATACGACTACCTGCGGCTGCTCTGGGCGCGGGTTGGCCGCACGCACTGCCCCATTTGCGCACGGGAGATCAAGCCAGACACGGTTCAGTCGATCGTCGATACGGTGCTTCGCCTGGCAACGGGAACGCGATTCTACGTCTCGTTTCCTCTACGGCTTTCCGACAGGGTCACGCACAAGGTCGTGGTCGAGAATCTCCGGGCGCAGGGGTTCCTTCGTATCTTCGCGAGCGGGTCGGTGTTGCATCTCGATGAGCTGGACGCCGCGAAAGTCGATCTCACCCGGGTGAGCGAAGTTCTCGTCGTCGTCGACCGGCTCGCCATCTCAGACGAAGTCGCCCCCAGATTGACCGATGCGATCGGGACTGCGTTTGCCGATGGAGACGGAGAATGTGTCGTCATTCTTGCTGATACGATGGAGCGCCTTCGATTCACGGAGCGGTTCGAGTGTCCGTATGATGGGACGCGATTGCCCGCGCCGTCACCGCAGCTCTTTTCGTTCAACAATCCGCGTGGCGCCTGCGAGCGATGCAACGGATTCGGCGCCGTTCTCGAGTATGACGAGTCACTGATCGTTCCCTACCCCGAGCGAACGCTTCGTGAAGGAGCCATCGATCCGTGGACAAAACCACGGTACGAGAACAAGCGCCGAGTGCTGGCGGACTTCGCGCGACGAGAAGGGATTCCACAGGACAAGCCCTGGAATCAGCTTACCGCATCACAGCAACATCTACTGCTCAATGCGAAAACGCGCGGTTACAAAGGAATGCTTCCGTTTCTCAAGGATCTCGAGGAGAAGCGATACAAGCAGTACATCAGAATTTTCCTGCGCCAGTATCAGACCGCTCAGGAATGCCCCGATTGCCACGGTAGCAAGCTGAAGCCAGAAGCACTGAATGTCCGTGTTGACGACAAGACCATCGCCGAGGTGGCAGATCTTTCTGTGGGCCGGCTCACCGATTGGATAGACAACCTCACGCTTTCGGACTTCGAGCAATCAGTAGCCGCGACAATCCTTCGCGAAGCGCGCGAGCGAATCCGTTTTCTGCGCGACGTAGGGCTCGACTACCTCTCGCTCAATCGCGCGACGAGAACTCTCTCCGGTGGTGAAGCACAACGTATCGGCCTTGCCAACTCACTCGGCTCTCAGCTCGTCGATACGCTCTACGTCCTCGACGAGCCGTCGATCGGTCTCCATTCGCGCGACATGGGGCGTTTGCTCAAGCTGCTGATGCGCCTGCGCGATGCAGGTAATAGTGTTCTAGTGGTGGAGCACGATCCAGCGGCGATCGAAGTCGCCGACTTCATGGTTGAGATGGGTCCGGGCAGTGGCGAGCATGGCGGCTACGTCGTCTTTGCCGGACCGCTGTCGCGAGTGCACGAGAGTCCTCTCACGGGCCAGTATCTCACGGGCCAAAAGGAAATCGCGATGCCACTCGAGCGTCGGAGAGTTGGTCCGCGATGGATCAATCTCACCGGTGCGCGCGAGCACAACCTGAAGGGCGTGGACATTCGCATTCCGATCGCAGCCCTGTCGGTCGTCACCGGGGTGTCCGGATCGGGCAAGAGCACACTCGTGCATGACGTGCTCTATCGCGCCCTGGAGAATCACATCGTCGGCGAGAACACGGCGAAGCGTCATCTTGGGGAATCAGTCGGCGCGTACGATGAGCTCACCGGCTGGGACGCGATCGATGAAGTAGTGATGATCGACCAGAGCCCAATCGGAAAATCGCCACGGTCGAATCCTGTAACATACATCAAGGCGTTCGACCAGATCCGCGCGATCTTCGCCGATGCACCCTTATCCCGCCAGCGCAAGTACACGCCGGGGACCTTCAGCTTCAACGTGGAAGGCGGTCGCTGCGAAGACTGCGAAGGCGCGGGCTTGCTCGAAGTAGAGATGGTGTTCATGGCCGACGTTCACGTCCCATGCGATGCCTGCGGCGGAAAACGATTCAAGCCCGAAGTACTCGACGTCAAGATCAACGGAAAGAGCATCGCCGAAGTCCTCGAGCTCACCGTCGATCAGGCCATTCGTTTCTTCCCGCGGGAGGAAAAACTCGGGCAGGCACTTTGGCAGCTCCAGCAAGTCGGGCTCGGCTATCTCCGCTTGGGACAACCGGCGACAACTCTATCCGGTGGCGAAGCGCAGCGAGTAAAGATCGCCCGCGAGCTCGCTTTGGCGGGAAAAAAGCGCGGCAAGAAGCTCTACATAATGGATGAGCCAACGACGGGCCTCCATCTCGACGACATCAAGCGATTGGCCGAGGTGATGGACAGGCTGATTGAAAATGGGCACACGCTGCTGTTGATCGAGCACAACCTCGATGTCATCAAGCTCGCGGACTGGATTATCGATCTCGGGCCGGAAGGTGGGTCGGATGGCGGGCGACTGGTCGCGATGGGCCGGCCGGAGGAAATTGTTGCAGTGGCAGAGTCGCATACCGGGCACTGGCTCAAACCGATACTCGCTAAGTCGCGTGTGCCTGTCGCAACTGATAAGCGGAAGAGGGCTGTGCTCTAGTTCTTCTGGATACGCAACTTCA
>JBDSBT010000043.1:0-15316 GCA_039921425.1 Gemmatimonadaceae bacterium
CAGAACGGGTTCTGATCGTCGACTGGGACGTGCACCACGGGAATGGAACTCAAGCGCTCGTCGAGCAGGAACGCGATATTCATTTCGTGTCGATGCATCAATGGCCATGGTATCCGGGAACTGGACCGGCGTCAGATCGCGGACCGCTGAACACGATCTGGAATATCCCTATGCCACCGGACTTGAGAGCGAAGGAGTACGTTGATGCAATTGAGAGAGGGATCGATCAGGCGACTGAAAACTTCAAGCCGGATTTGATACTTCTCTCTGCCGGATTTGATTGTCTTGCGGGAGATCCACTTGGCGGTTTTACCCTCGAGCTCGAGGATGTCGATTTGCTGACCCGCAATCTCGTCGCACGGGCGGATTCGCTTTGCGGCGGGCGTCTCGTCAGCTCACTCGAGGGTGGCTACGCTCCGGACCGAGTCGGAGACGCATCCATCACTCACCTGAAAGCTCTTGCCTGAGAATACTGTACCAGCCATGTGGAGCTGCTATCACGACGGACCGAACTCGGTTCGGACCGGGCTGAGCGTCGACGAGGTTCGTGCCGCGAAGGAGAGCGGTAAGGGCACACTCTGGGTCGATATCGACATGCGGAATCCCGAGCAAGTGGCGCTGCTCAGCGACGTCTTTCATTTCCACCCGCTTGCGGTCGAAGACAGTCTCAACCCCCAGTCGCGCGTCAAGATCGAGGAGTATGAGGGGTTCCTGATTCTGATCGTGCGCACAATTGCCTTTCTCGACCAGACCGACGACCCGTACGACATTGAGACCGTCAACCTCACATGCTTCCTGGGGCAAAATTTCCTCGTCACTGTTCATGGCGGCCACACGTCGCCCGTGGACGCGACTCGGGAGCTTCTGGCGAGGAAGCCGGAGTTGGCGGCAACCGGTCCCGCACGTCTGATGCACGCCGTCGTCGACGAGGCAGTGAACGCCTATTTTCCGATTCTCGACCAGCTCGACACGTTCGTCGATGGGCTCGAGGAGAGGGTGTTCGGCTCATTCGATCAAAGCGCACTCAGGGAGATTTTCAGCGTCAAGAAGCTCGTGCTGAGCCTGAGGCGACACCTTGCCCCGGAACGGGACGTCTTCAGCATCCTGACCAATCGTCCGAGCTCGCTCCTGGCGGTCGATACGCAGATCTATTTCCGCGATATCTACGATCACATCCTCCGAATCAACGACGCGCTGGAGAACTATCGAGAGTTGCTCAGCAACACGCTCGATAGTTATTTAACTCAGGTGTCAAACCGCCTCGGTTCAGTGACGAAAACACTGAGCGTCGTGGCGACGGTGAGCATTCCGTTCGTTGTCGTCAGCGGCATGTGGGGAATGAATTTCGACGAGATTCCCTTGTCGCACACGAGTCACGGTTTCTGGACCATGCTGTTTGTACAGCTTGGCCTTGGCGCTCTTCTCCTTGTCTTTCTCAGATGGCGCAAACTTTTGTAAACGGGCTTCGGTTATTTGGTGTCGCGGCCTTCGACAGCGGGATGCCTCAGCCGTTAGCGGACGGCACTACCACCGTCCAGTTTCGCGCGATCGCCGGAGTTGTCACGCCGGCGAAATACATGCGTGCGACGCTGGACGAAAAAGAAGTCGGCGAGTACACGCGGGTCCTCGAAGAAGTTCACGCGGCCACTGCGGTACTGCCTGCGCCGCTGGGGACGGTTTTCAAGTCTCGCGACAACCTCGCGCGGTGGCTCGAACTCCACTATTTCACGCTGACCCAGGCCATCGGCTCCATCGAAGGGCACGGGCAGGCCCGGGTAACGATCACGAAGACGAAAGGCATCGATGCGCCCAATGCAACACCGGGCGAGCTGAAGGAGAGCAGCAAGCAGCTGCTTGCTACGGCTTCGCAAAGCTTGCGCGTGCTACGCGGCCAGGCGGCGGCAACGGTCTCGATGCCGGTTGACGAGACCGATTCTTACATTGTCGTGCACGCGTCGTTTCTCGTTGACCTGGAGCAGTGGGAGGCGTTTGCCGACCTCGTTCAGAAGGAAGACACCCGCCACACAAGTCTTGATTTCAATTTGACCGGTCCGTGGCCGCCTTATGATTTTGTACGCATGCAATTCGGTGGCTGAGATTGTTCTGCACTGACTGTGGATCGTGGAATCGTGGGTCTGCCGCGCGGTGTCTGAGGTGCGGCGAGCTGTTACCGCTTCTCACCAATAGAAACGCGCAGCAACCCGACCCGGCTATTACGGCGCTCAGGCATGTGACGGGAGGCCGGTACAGCGTCATGCACCGCGTTGGTGAAGGCGGGATGGCTAACGTGTATTACGCGCTTCACATACCACTCGACTGCCCGGTCGTTATCAAGGTGATGCATCCGCACCTCGCGAGAGATGCAGACATGCGCGAGCGATTCAAGCGTGAGGCGGAGTCTGCCGCTCAGCTAGTGCATCCACATATCTGCCCGATTACGGATTTCGGTTCTATTGGGGACCAGGTCTATCTCGTGATGCCGTATCTGGCACGCGGAACGCTGGCCGGCCGAATCAACAACCGGCGCTCGTTTCCGCCTGAAAGAACCGCGGCGATTGCCGCGCAGGTTGCGACGGCACTCGATTACGCGCATCGCCACGGACTCGTCCACCGCGACATCAAGCCGGACAACATTCTGTTCGACGAAGACGAGAACGCGCTCGTGACCGATTTCGGAATCGCGACGGGTCACTTCCGCGCGCGGATGACCGGGACCGGCAATGTGATGGGCACGCCCCACTACATGTCACCCGAGCAGGCGAGAGGAAAGCTTCTCGACGGGCGAAGCGACCTGTACGCCCTTGGCGTGGTGATGTACGAGACGCTGCTCGGCTTCCCGCCGTTCGACGGCGCCGACGGCTACTCGATCAGCTACAAGCATGTAACTGAAACCGCAGCCGCGCCCGACGTGGTGGATTCGCGCATTCCACCGACTCTGTCAGCCATTGTGATGAAGTGCCTCGCTAAGCGCGCGGCCGATCGGTATCAACGAGGAAATGATCTCGCCGATGCGTTGATCGCGTTCCTGTCCGATACGCCAGTGACGGAAGAAATTCGCAGCGCGTGGACGTCGCGAGTCGTGTCGCCGTCAAAACCAGTGGCTTCGTCGGTGAGCGGCGCTTGAGGATTTCCCACGAAGTCGTCAATCTCAAAACTCGTTATCCCTTCGTGATCGCGCGCGGAGGATATGCCGCGCACGAGAACGTGATCGTCAAGCTTACTGACGACGACGGCGTCGAAGGGCTTGGCGAGGCTGCGCCGAATCGATATTACGGTGAATCGGTCGCGACGGTCGTTTCTGCGCTCGAGCAGTTCGCTCCCGTGCTTGGTAGCGCCGATGGGTGGTCGCTCGAAGCAATCGATGCTTCCCTGAGTCGCGTGCTCCGTGGAAACAACTCGGCGAAAGGTGCACTGAGCTCTGCGTTACATGACATTGTCGGAAAGCGGCTCGGCATTCCGGTGCATAAACTGTGGGGGCTCGATGCTGCTGATTGTGGGGAGTCGAGTTACACCGTTGGGATCGCTGACAATGAGGGGATTCGCCTGCGAGTAGCCGATGCTCGGCAGTACCCGATTCTAAAGGTCAAGCTGGGCACCGATCGAGACATGGAGATCATTCGCGTTGTGCGTGACGCAGCTCCGGACAAGCGTCTTCGCGTTGACGCAAATGCGGCATGGACCCCATCGCATGCGGTTCGCATGATCGACTTTCTCGCCGACAACGGCGTCGAGTTCGTCGAACAACCGGTTGCGCAACACGACATCGAGGGGTTCAAGTTCGTTCGCGCCAGGTCGAAGCTGCCAATTTTCGCTGACGAATCGTGCCTCGTCGCCACCGATGTGCCGAAGCTCGCCGGCGCTGTTGATGGCATCAATCTCAAGCTCGCCAAATGTGGGAGCTTGAGAGAGGCGCTCCGCATGGTGCACACGGCGCGCTCTTTTGGAATGAGCGTCATGGCGGGCTGCATGATCGAATCCAGCCTCGGCATTTCTGCGATCGCGCAGCTCGCTCCGCTGCTCGACCACGCCGACTTCGATGGCGCGGCACTTCTCGCTCAAGATCCGTTCGACGGAGCGCGAATAGAGTGCGGCAATGTCTCTCTCAGAGACCGGCCCGGAATCGGTGCGCTTCCTTCCGCAGACGAAGCGAAGGCAGCAACCGGAGGCTCCCGCTAGCGGGACCATGAGCGCCGAGCCCACGGGGCTGGTAGAAGTCGCCTTGTCAATTCCGCTTTTTCAGACATTCACTTACGCACTCGATCCTGCGGCCGAGCGAATGCCGGTGGCTGGCTCGCGAGTTGTCGTGCCATTCAGAAACCGGAAGGAAATCGGTGTTTGCCTTGGCGTTTCTGACGGCGCGCACCTCAAGCAGAAGCCCAGGCGAGTAATCGACGTTCCTGATGCTTCCCCCTCACTAAGCGAAGACATGATCTCGCTCTGTCGATGGATAGCCGATTACTACATTGTGCCGCTCGGCGCCGTTCTCAGGACAGCGTTGCCCACATCGCTCACTGGCGCTGAACAGCCCGAGCCCCAGCGAAAAACGCAGCGAATTGTGCGATTGCACGAGGATCTTCCCACCCTCACTCATCGCGACAAGGCGTTTGCCAGAGCTCCCTCACAGCGCGCCGTTTTCGAGCTTCTCGAGTCACTCGGCGGAACGAGCACGCTAAATCATCTCCTCGGCAGTATGGCGTTTTCTCCTTCGGTTCTCAAATCGCTGGAGAAGCGCGGGCTGATTCGCATTGACTCGGAGGCCGTGGACCGCGATCCATTTGCATTGAGAGTCGGCGAACCGGCGCGCAAACACGTGCCGACGCCCGCGCAACAAGATGCGATCGTGACGCTCTCGGCTGGTTCTCCGGGAGATGTGTTCCTGCTCCACGGAATAACCGGAAGCGGCAAGACCCTTGTCTACATCGAGCTGCTACGGGAAATCGTGGACGTTCGGGGACAAACGGCCATCGTTCTGGTTCCCGAAATTGCGTTGACTCCTCAAACCGTTGACCGTTTTCGCGCTGTTTTCGGAAATCGCATTGCCGTCCTTCATTCCGCCCTGAGCGATGGCGAGCGATACGACGCCTGGCTTGCGCTGAAACGCGGTGACAAGAAAATCGCCGTCGGCGCTCGATCCGCGATCTTCGCACCGCTCGACAATCTCGGCGCGATCATCGTGGACGAAGAGCACGAGTCGAGTTACAAGCAGGGGGAAACGCCGCGGTACCACGCCAGAGAAGTGGCAATCGTGCGCGCGCGCAACGAAGGAGCGGTCGTGGTCCTCGGCAGCGCGACTCCGTCGCTCGAGTCGTGGACGAATGCCAAGGCGGGGAAGTATGAGCTGATCAAGCTTCCCGATAGGGTCGGAGGGGGCCGGCTTCCCAACGTCGAAGTGGTTGACCTGCGTCAGCGATCTCCGAACCTGCCAGACTCGAGCAAGGGCCCTGGCACCGGATACTCCTCGGTAATTCGCGATGAGCTGGACGTTGCGCTGGCAGCTACGCTCCTGCGCGGCGAACAAAGTATCCTGCTGTTGAATCGCCGCGGATACTCCGCATTCGTTCAGTGCAACGATTGTGGCGATGTCGTCGTCTGCCCCAATTGCAGCATCACGCTGACGGTTCATCGGTCGCCTGAACGGCTGCTTTGTCACTACTGCGGCCACCAGGAACCGCTGCGCGCCACCTGCGCGAGGTGTGGCGGAGAAACGCTCAAGCACCGCGGCATGGGCACCCAGCAAGTCGAGAGGCTGATATCGGAGCGATTTCCGTCGGCGAGAATTGCGCGGATGGATGTCGATACAACGAGTGGAAAATGGGCGCACGCAGAGATCCTGGACCGGGTGGGGAGCGGCCAGGTGGACATTCTGCTCGGGACGCAGATGATCGCGAAGGGACTCGATTTTCCGAACGTGACTCTCGTTGGAGTTGTTGACGCAGACGTTGGAATCAACCTCCCCGACTTTCGTGCTTCCGAACGATGCTTTCAGCTCCTCAGCCAGGTTGCCGGTCGCGCTGGCCGTGGACCGAAGGGCGGCTCGGTTCTGATTCAAACGCGGGTGCCTTCGCATCACGCCGTCCGTTGCGCCGTGTCGCATGACTACAAGACGTTCGTGCGGGAGGAGCTTGAAGGCCGCGTCAGTCCGCCTTATCCGCCCAATCTTCGCCTGGCAAACATCGTATTCAGCGGCACAAACGACCGAGCGACCGCAGCATTAGCCACGAGTGGCGCGGACTGGATACGCGAGCTGATCGCGTCCCAGACGGCCGGGGAAGTAACGCTAATCGGTCCGGCGCCCTCGCCGATCGAGCGCGTCAAGACCCGATGGCGCTGGCATGTGCTCCTCAAATCGGCGAACGCTCAGGAATTAACCCGTGTGGGCAGGTATTTCATGGAGCGTTTTCCGGTTCCCCCAGCGCTTCGCGTCACGTTTGACCGCGATCCTGTGGCGCTGCTGTAGCAGCGTCAGGCATCTTTAAGAGTGACGATTCTCTCCGCACCTGATTTTACCGCGCCAGCGCTGGCCGATGCGCCTGACGCTCGGTTCGAGCCCGCGCCTGCCGATGGGGTTCTTCCGGACGATTTCTTTTCGACGACCAATCTTCCGACGTATGTGAAGATCAACGGGACATGGCGGATGCCTCTCGAACCGCGCATGGATGCGGGTCTCTTCCTCGACAACGACGGAAGGCTGTGGATACGAGAGGGAAGACGTCTTCGAAAGGGTGACCAGATCGCTGTCGGGCGGGCGGAAGACGGCTCCGATGGGATCTATGTTCACTCGTCAGCCCTGCACAGCGAACCGAACGAGATGGCCGAGTTCCAGTTCATGACGAGTGATGTGTCGCGTGAGAAGCCGATAGACTATGGGATGATGGCGCAGATCCTCATCGAGGAGCGAGACCGGGGAGGATATCCGATCTGGGTGACGGGACCGGCACTGGTTCACTCGCGTGCTCGCTCTGACATGGTGTGGTTCATCGAGAACGGCTTCGTCGGAGCTTTGCTTGCCGGGAACGCCGTGGCTGTTCACGACATCGAAGCAGCGATATTCGGAACCACCCTGGGCATGACAGGCACTGGGATCGCATCAACTGGCGGACACGGGCTCCACATGCGCGCGATCAACCAGGTACGGCGCGCGGGCTCGATCGCCGAAGCGGTCAAGCGGGGAATAGTCACGAACGGAATCATGCACGCGTTAGTCACGAAAAACGTTCCTTTCGTACTGACTGGCTCCATCCGCGACGACGGCCCGCTGCCGGAAGTCATCACGGATTCAATAGCGGGCCAGGACGCGATGAAGATTCACACCACGAAAGCGACGATGGCGATTCTCGTGGCCACCGCTCTTCATGCAATCGCTACTGGCAACATGTTGCCCGCATTCGTGACAGAGCCCGATGGGTCTCTGCGCGAACTTTCAACGATCTGCGTCGATTCATCAGAGTTCGTCGTGAGCAAGCTGAAGGATCGCGGGACGCATCAGGCGTTCGGTGTCGTAACCAATGCACAGGACTTCATGCACATACTTCGTCTTTATGTTGAGAGAGAAACCACGGCCTCCAGTTCGGTGAACTGATGATCGAAACAACCGAGCGCTTCCTGCGCGAGATCGCAGGCAAAGTTGGGGCGGACGCGGTCGAGGAGATCCACCTTTTTCCTCCGATACGGCAAGGTGGTGTCGAGACCGGCGCCGCAGTCATCGCCGCGGGAGCGCCCGTGGGCGAGCGGCATACGGTATACAGCGCCAGCTATCGACACACGCTCAAGGGACCCGACCGGGGAAAGTGGGAAGTGGAAGTCACCGCTGAAGCCGATGCCCCGCTTCTGACGGTGAACGATGTCGTGCATGGTGTGATGAAACGCGCAGGTGAGCAATTCGATCCCGAGCGTCTCTCAGGTGCCGAGCTGAGGAGCATCATTGGCGACACACCTCGAACGCACTCGAGCTAACGCTCAGCCGGATACCGGCGAAGGATCACACGATTCAAGTCGCGCGCGTCTTCGAGAACTGCAGCGTCCGCGCGCAGCCATGTAGGCGATATGAGGAACGGATAAACCTGGTCGCCGCCGGCGGAGCCGTGGGCGCCGACCTGGTCGTCGAACGAAACGATGTCGTACCCATCATAGGCGCCGAAGAGCACGCAGTCGCCGGCGTTCGGCTGGTTGACGAGCGACTCGATCGCATTGAGGACATAGCGCTCGGTACCGTAAATCTCGAGAGGATTGGCACCCTGGAGAATCTCTGCCGCGCCGGTCTTGATGACGGCTTTTCCCGCTCTGCTTTCGACGTGCACACCCGCTCTGGAGCGAGTTGCGAGCAAGCCGATCCCAGCGTGGCCCAGCAAACCGTGGTACAGCGCGAGACGCCGCGAGTCGCCCGTGATGTCCTCCAGCGATAGCTGTCTCTCATCGCTTGTGAAATACAACAGCGCAAGGCACGAGCTATACGTCACGACGACTTCATGCCGCTCGTCCACCCGGTATTTCTCGGGCAGAATTATCTCTCTCAGCCCATAACGGCTGCGGAGCCAGTCGCGGCCACGCCGCAGCACGCGGCGCGTGCCCGTGTCCCCCTGCGGCGTCATGTACGCAACAGCTTCGATCACCTCGGGTCCTACACCGGCGTATTCGCTCGCCTCCGCAGCGCTGGCGAGCACGTCACCGTCGAGCATCCTTTCTACAGTCTTGCCGAGCGATTCGCCAAAAAGCACCCGATAACTGTTGGCGGGTGTCATTCCGTGATCGGACATGATCACCAAATCGTAACCACGCCCGCCTGCAATTCTCGCCATTCGCGAAATCTCCGAGATGCGCGCGTCGGTGCGCCGCAGGTCGCTCAGTGCCTGCTTGCTCGACGGCCCGAAATGATGCGCTAGCTCGTCATACTGCATGAAAGTGCTGTAGATGATAGGAACGCCGAGGTAGACGTCGAGCAGGATTGCCATTGTCTGAAGCTCGCGGACAATGACATTGCTGAGAATTCGTATGAATGGAAAAATTCCTTCCGAGTGCGTCACGCGCCCTGCGATCTCGCCGCGCAGGCGCTCCCACTCTTCGAGCAGATACTCGAGAACGCTTTGCACTGCCATCCGCACCAGGCGGATTGGATGCAGGAGCATAAGCAGACCCATGCGCGTGCCGCCAAGACGCTGGTAAATCGACATCTTCTCGCGCGTCGCAACGGTGAAAGCCACTGTCCGCGCATCACCGTCGAGCAGGTTCACATAGCTCGATCCACCGGCGAGCGCGCCCGGAGACGTGATCCGGTCGCGGATGTATTGCACCCCGTGTGGCGCATTGCAGGTGATGATTCGGCGCGCCGGCTTGTCGTAGAACCTGAACGCTGGAATGCCTCCGTTTTCGCCGTGAAAAATTCCCGCCTGGCAATAGGGAGTGGCTGACGGCAAACCGCAAAACCATCGGCGGAGATTGTATTCACCTTCCTTGAGAAGGCGGACGATTGTCGGGCAATACCCTCTCTCGATCGCGCGTCGCAGATCCGAATATGCCAGCGCGTCGATCTGTAGCATGATCAGCCCGCGCTTTCCGTCGTGTTCTCTCTTTTCCTCCCTGAATAGCCAATACTTCGATCTGTAGTACCATCGGAGAAACGGACCCGCACGAGGCCGGTCGCGTCTCTCGGTCACGCTACGGCGGTGGTCACTATTCTTAGCAGCTGCTGGACGGGGACCGGCTTGAGGAGGACATCGTCGCACCCGGCGGCTTTGCAACGCGCGATCGTCTCTGCGTCGTTGCGACCGGTCATTGCGAACGTAGCAGCCGGCTTCATGCCGCGTTTCACGAGCTCTGCGATCACGGATAAACCATCAGCGTCGGGAAGTCCCAGATCAAGAATCATCACGTCAGCCCGCTCCGGACCTTTCCACGCAGAGGCCTCCGCCGCCGTGGCGGCGAGCGTTACCTCGAATCCGCCACTCTCGAGCAGAAGCTTGAGCGCTCCGCTGATCATCGGACTGTCTTCGACGAGCAGCACGCGCGGGCTCAAGCTAGGCTTGCTCCGCGGGTAGAGTGAAGAAGAATCTACTCCCAGTTCCGAGATCACTTTTGACCCAGATACGTCCACCATGTAGCTCCACGAATCGACGAGCAATAGTCAATCCAAGTCCCGTGCCGTGGTGCGCGCGCGAGGCTGAGGAATCGACTTGGGCGAATTCGCGGAAGATGAGCTCATGATGGTCGGGGGCGATGCCGCGGCCGGTATCGCCGACCTCGATGAGCACCATGTCGCGCTGCTCCGGTGGCAGGAGCCCCACGTTGACCCATACTCTTCCGCCGCTCGGGGTGAACTCGAATGCGTTGCCGAGAAGATTGGTGAGAACGTGAATCACCTTATCGCGATCGCCGCGGACCATTGGAAGCGAGTCAGCGAGCTTCCTGTCGAGCGTCAATCCCTTCTTGGCGACGAGCGATTCGTTCAGCGCGAGTACCTGCTCTACAACCTCGCGGATAGGGAACACAGATTCGACGAGCGTGAGCGGACCACTCGAATGCCTGGCGTGGGTGAGGATCTCGGCGATCATGTCCAGGAGCTGGCGCCCGCCGGTGATGATTACGGAGATGCTTTCTTTCTGCTTCGGTCTGACCTCGCCGAGGATTCCATCGCGCAGAATTTCAGCGTGGGTAATGATCGCGGTCAGCGGCGTTCGCAGATCGTGCGATATGTTCGACAGAAATTGCGTTTTGAGGGCATCGCGGTCACGCAGGTCCGAGATTAGCCTGTGAGTTTCGTCGAGGTCGTGCTCGAGCTGCCGTACCCGATTCTCGAGGTCGGCGGCGGTTGCGATCTCGCGCGTGTAAGTCGAATCAGCCACTGACGCTCCCTTCGACTGAGAGTTCTGCGTCATCAGGCTCCTCGATGGACTCCACGAGCTGCTGGCGGCGCAGCAGCGCCCAGTAACGGCCTTCAGCGGTCATGAGCTGGTTATGTCTCCCCTGTTCAACGATGCGTCCCTGGTCGAGTACGATGATCCATGTCGCGTCGCGAATCGCGCTCACGCGATGAGAGGCGATTACTGCCGTTCGCGCTGAAAGGGCGTCGCGAAGAGCGCGAAGAATTTCAGCTTCAGTATGCGTGTCTACGGCGCTCAGCGCATCATCCAGCAACACGATCGACGGCCGGCGCGCCAGCGCACGGGCCAGTGAAGCCCGTTGTTTCTGGCCTCCCGACAGGTTGATTCCCCGTTCACCCAGCACCGTTTCGAAGCCGCCGGGGAAGGCTTCGATTGTATCGGTGAGCTGAGCAGTTGCGGATGCCCAATCGACACTTTCCGAATCCACCGCGCCGTAAGAAAGGTTGGATCCGATTGTGTCGCTGAAGAGAAGACTTTCCTGGGGAACGAAGCCGATCGCATTCCTGAGTTCGTGCAAAGCCAGCCGTCTGATCGGCACGCCATCGATGAGGATTTCGCCTTCCTGTGCCTCGTGCAGTCGCGGGATAAGGTCCATCAGCGATGTCTTGCCACTTCCCGTAGATCCCACCACGCCAAGAGTCGAACCGGCCGCGACGTTGAAGCTGACGTTTCTCAACACCCAGCGCGGCTCATCGCCGGCGTTCGGCGGAAAATGGAATCCGACATTCCGGAATTCGATCGACCGCCCTCCGCTCGTCGCCGGAAAGTGAACAAGCTCGCTCACCGGCGCTTCGACTAGCCCCGGCCTGGCATCGAGAATTTCAGTCAGCCGCGCCATCGACGCACTGCCGCGCTGAAAGAGATTGATAACCCATCCAAGTGCGATAAGGGGCCACGTCAACAGATTCAGATACAGCCCGAACGCGACGAACGATCCGACCGAGATACTCCCGTTCAGAGTCAACGTTCCACCGACGCCGAGAACCACAACGGCAGCCAATCCGGCCAGCAGGGCAAACGTTGGAAACATTGTCCCGTAGAGTTTAGCCAGTGCCATGTTCCGGCGCAGATACTCATCGTTCAGCAATGCAAAACGGTCGATCTCGGCGTTTTCCTGGCGGTAAGCTCGAACGATTCTAGTTCCTGACAGATTTTCCTGCGCGTGTGTCGTGAGCGTGGAGAAATGCTCCTGCACCGATTCGAACCGCTTGTGAACGGCTTTCCCGAGATACGCCGTGATTGCGGGCAATCCGATCATCGGCAGCAATGCGAGAACCGTGAGCCGGATGTCTATGCGAAGCATGAAGAACAGCGCGAAGACCGCACCCGCGATGGTATTCATCAGGTACATGATGGCTGGGCCAGCAGCCATGCGAACGGCCCCGAGATCGTTAGTGAGGCGCGCCATGATATCGCCGGTGCGCGTCTTTCCGAAAAAGGATGCGTCGAGTTTTTCCAGGTGCACGAACAAATCGTTTCGCAGATCGTACTCGATCCGGCGACTTATTCCGTTCAGGATGTCGCGCATTCCGTAGCGCAGAAAGCCGGCGAAAACGCCCACAGCGACAATGTCGCCAGCGAGAATAAGTGTCCTCCGAAATGGCTCACCTGCCCGGATTGCGTCGATTCCAAGTCTCAGGAACCACGGAATTATGCTCGTTATCGCCGTGGACACCACGACAAGTACAAGCCCGGTAACGAGTTGCCCCAGGTAAGGGCCATAGTAGGGAAGAAGGCGCCTGAGTTGTTTCATGTATGGCACGACCATTGCCCCGTTGAGCAGGCCTAAAGACTTGCGCTATAACAACTTCGGGCAAGTGTCATACAACGGAGGCTCGTTCAGATGTCAAAATATATCAATCGATGGTGTGCGCCGCTCGCGCTCGCGGCCGCGCTGACAGCTTCAGCATGTTCCGTAGACAAGAAACCAGATACGCTTGCACAGGACTCGACGCTGAATCGCGATCTTCAGATGGCGAATCAGGACTCGACCGCGCAGCCTGCGCTTACCGACGTTCCCGCGACCTCGACGCCAACGGCGAGCGCTCCGGCAGCTCCGGCTCCAGTGCGGACGGCACCGCGCCCGGTGGTTCGCAACCCGGCTCCACCGCGGACAACTCCGCGTCCCACCACGCCGACGACAACGGCGAGCGGCAATACAGTTACGCGCGAATCATCTGGGTCCGAGCGGAGACTTGGGAGCATTCCGGCAGGATCAGAAATCAGCCTCACGTCGAATTCGCGTGTCTGCACCAACACACACAAGGTCGGTCAGCGCTTCTCAGCCACGGTGGCGAACTCGGTTGAAGGGTCGAACGGCGCAGTCATTCCCGCCGGCTCAACAGCCACCGTTGAAATCACGGAGCTGAGCCGCAGCGAGAATGCGAACGACAAGATCAACATGGGCTTTCGCGTTGTATCGGTGAGCTTCGGTGGAAGGACGTATCCGGTGAGCGCCACGACGACGTATGCAAACATCGACCGCGTCAAGAATCAGCCGAAGAACAAGGACATCCAGAAGGTCGTCGGTGGCGCAGCGGTTGGCGCGATAATTGGACAGGTCCTTGGTGGCAGCACCAAGGCGACCGTAATCGGCGCAGCGGCAGGCGCAGCAGCGGGAACGGGAGCGGCATCAGCGACCGCGAACTACGAAGGATGCGTTCCTGACGGCGGGCGAATCACGATCACACTTGATTCATCGACTCAGGTACAAGTCTGATACTGCTGGTGGTTTGAAAAACAAGAACGGCGCCTCAGGGCGCCGTTCTTGTTTTGCTTCAGGCTATGGGCTTTCGTTTGTGGGTGAAGCGTTAAGGCGAACCCGCATCAATATCCAACCGCTCGCCCACCGAACCCGCGCGGATCGTCCATGCCTTCCCAGCCGCCTTTTACCCGGCGAATGACTACCACCGACCCACCGCCAGACAACATCGGCGACAAGCGATAGCCCATCGTCACAAGCTTGTCCACTTCGGCAGTATCGAGTCCTCCTGCGTCATAGGTCATCACATCAGGCAGCGCCTGATGGTGCATTCTCGGAGCGCCCATGGCGTCGGAAAGTGACATGTGGTGATCGATGACGTTGAGGATTACCTGAGCGGTGCTGGTTATAATCCGCGGTCCGCCCCTCGCGCCAAGCACCATGAACAACTTGCCGGCGGGATCGAGAACGATCGTTGGCGTCATCGCGCTCAACGCACGCTTTCTCGGTGCGATCGCGTCTGCTTCCGCCTGCACGAGTCCGAACATGTTCGCCGTTCCCGGCTGCGATGCAAAATCGTCCATCGTGTTGTTCAGAAAAAATCCCGCGCCTTCCACCATTACGAACGATCCGTAAAGACTGTTGAGCGTCGTTGTAGTGGAGACTGCGTTTCCGAACGCGTCAACAACCGAATAGTGCGTGGTCTCTGTCCCTTCGTGGCCCGGCTTCGCCAGCGAGGTCGTTGGTGTCGCACGACCGTCACCAATTGTCGCGCGTAGTTCGGCAGCATAGGCCTTCGATGTCAATCGCGCGAGCGGAATGCGCACGAAGTCGGGATCGCCGAGGAGCTCGTTGCGGTCGATGAAGGCGCGTTGAAAGGCGGATGCAACGAGATGCCAGTAGTTTGCCGATCCAAAAGCCGGCAACGTGCGATATCCCTCGAGAATGTTGAGAGTTTCGCCGAGCGTGATGCCACCGGATGATGACGGTGCCATGGTGATCAAGTGGTAGCCGCGATAGCTCGTCTGGACCGGGGTGCGCCACGCCGGATGGTAGGCGGCGAGATCTGATTTCGTGATGATGCCACAGTTATGTGATGCGCGCGCCCGATTTGAAACGGTCGCTGGGCAACCGCGCTGCATCTCAGCGACGATCAGGTCGGCGGTCTTTCCGCGGTAGAAGCCTTCGGGGCCTTCCTCAGCCACCAGTCGCAGCGTCGCAGCCAGTTCGGGTTGCTTGAAGAGCGAGCCCAACGCGATTGGCTTGCCATCTGGAAGAAAAATTTTCGCTCCGCTGTAGGCAGCGAGCGAGGCGGTTTTCCCAGTCACCGAACGCGACAGTGCTGAATCCACGATTATGCCGTCCGCTGCCATTCGAATTGCCGGAGCCATGACTCTGGAGAGCGGCATCGTTCCGTATTTCGAAAGCGCCGATGCGAGACCGGCCACCACGCCTGGAACTCCAGAGGCCGATCGGCCCTGAACGCTTCCGTTGCTGAGGCGCCCCGCGGAGTCTAGGTACATGTCGCGCGATGCCGCGGCGGGAGCCATTTCGCGGTAGTCGAGCGCGGCTACTCGCCCATCGGACAGCCGAACGACCATGTAGCCGCCTCCTCCGATGTTTCCCGCCTCGGGGTACGCGACGGCAAGCGCGAAACCCGTCGCGACAGCAGCATCGACAGCGTTGCCGCCCGCCCTCAGAATCTCGGTTCCCGCTTCGGCTGCAAGCCTGTTACCGCTCG
>JBDSBT010000044.1:0-10041 GCA_039921425.1 Gemmatimonadaceae bacterium
CCTTCAGGCGGCTGACATCCTATTGTATAAGGCCGACCTCATTCCCGTTGGCGAAGACCAGGTTCAGCACCTGGAGCTGTCCCGAGAGATCTGCCGCCGCTGGAACACCCGGTTTGACCCGGCCTACGCTGCAGCAATCGGGGCGAAGACGGCTGCGACCACGCCCGAAGGTGAGCAGGCCGAAGTCGTCGGATTTTTCCCCGAGCCGAAGCCGCTGCTAACGCCAACCCGGCGCATCATGGGACTGGACGGCCGGGCGAAGATGTCCAAGTCCCTTGGCAATACCATTGGACTGCTCGAGGAGCCCAAGGATGTCTGGGAAAAGTTGCGGCCTGCCATGACGGATCCCGCACGCGTTCGCAAAACCGATCCCGGCACTCCCGAGATCTGCAACATCTACAACCTGCACAAGGCATTCAGCGATCCACTGACGGTCGAAAACGTAGCTGTTCAGTGCAGGTCGGCCGGATGGGGCTGCATCGACTGCAAGAAGGTGTTGTTCGAGTCGATGGACGCTGAGCTCACACCGATCCGAATGCGCGCCAGGGAACTTCGAGCCGACCCGGAAGCCCTCGATGCACCGCTCGCTCGGGGGGCCGAGCACGCGCATGAGATTGCGAGCGAGACTCTTCGCGAAGCGAAGCACATGATGGGGCTCACTTAACGAACCCCGTGGAGGATCTCCGCGCGCGAGCAACGAAAGCGCGCCAGATTGTGTCCAGACTCGCCTCAACATCTCGGTTCGCCGGCAGTGACGCCGAAACCGGTGCCCGGGGGTACTGCCGATCGCTGCTCGAAGAGCGCGGCTTTTCGGCAGAAGAACAACAATTCGAATACTCGCAAATGCCCGGCCGATGGGGTCCGTCGGTTGCAGCCATACTCGCGGCAATAATCGTGTGGTTGGCTGCACACCTGGCGACAAAACACCATGCGCCGGTGCTTGGACTCGCCGAGGTCGCGGCCGGCCTCCCACTATTGGGCATTGCCGGGTTTTGGCTGGCCCGATTTGGCGTACTCTCACTGCGCGCTGGACGTTCAAGCGCGACGAACCTTGTTGCGACTCGTTCAGGTGCGGAGTCCAGCCCACTCGTCTGGATCGTAGCGCATCTCGATTCCAAGTCACAGACCATTCCAATGCTAGTGCGCATAGGATCGGCCGTTGGGTTCGTCGTGTTGTCCGCAGGCGTTGCAGCGTGCGTGCTGGTGCTCGCTACACTTGCGATGCCTATACACGCGAACTGGATCGATGTCGGCCTGTTGGGTCGTATCGCAACGATCCTGTCATACATTGCAGTCGCCGCGGCCATTCCAATCGTTC
Organism: Gemmatimonadaceae bacterium; assembly: GCA_039921425.1. GTDB lineage: Bacteria > Gemmatimonadota > Gemmatimonadetes > Gemmatimonadales > Gemmatimonadaceae > UBA4720. The sequence continues at coordinate 1,319 of JBDSBT010000044.1, forward strand.
TTTGTTTCGTCGGGGACAGATCTCCCGGAGCCCTGGATAACGCGACCGGCGTGGCGTCCGTGATTCTCGCGCTCGACAAACTGAAGGAACGCGACGATTTTGGAGTCCTCATCACGAGCGCAGAGGAGCTTGGACTGGCGGGTGCACGCGCCTTTGTGGCGACTCATGGGGCGACAGGAATTGCGATAAACTGCGACACGATCGACGACGCCGGCAACTTCATCTGCATGGCGAGTGGTGCCGGGAACAGGCGTCTGGACGAGGCGATCGACCGCGCAGCGAGCAGACTCCAAGCCGAGACTGTCGCCGTTGAAAGCTTCGCGCGGCGCGGAACCAGAGGGCGACGAATGCTTCGGCTGCGCGGGATGATCCCGGGTATTCTCGCCGACAACGTGGCTTTCACCGACGCAGGGTGGGAATCGTTCACGCTCAGCCGCGGAAACATCTGCACCCTCGGTCTCGTACATACATCAAGGGATGTCCCGGACCGGGTGAAAGGCACCGGCATTGCAAAGGCAGCGGATTTCATCGCCGCAATAGTCCAGGAGCTTGGCTGATGGCTTTCGGTATTCTTGTGCTGGTGCTCGCGATTTCGCTGGTGCTCACCGCTCTTGGACTCCCGGGTTTGTGGGTGATGATCGCGAGCGCCGTAGTCTACAACCTGATTGTCCCAACGGCACCGATCGGCTGGTTTACGCTGGTGGGCATCGGCGTTCTTGGCGTCATTGCCGAAGTGATCGAATTCAGCCTGTCGGGAAAGTTTGCGCGGAAGTTTGGCGGTTCACGGCGGGCCGGCTGGTGGGCAATCTTCGGCGGAATGATCGGCGCGTTCATGGGATTTCCCATTCCCATAATCGGGCCGATGATTGGAGCCTTCGTCGGAAGCTTCGTCGGTGCGCTGGCGGGTGAGCTCAGCATAGGATCGGGAGGCGCTGCCTCGACCAAGGTCGCGACAGGAGCGCTGATTGGCCGAGTGGCTTCGACGGCAGTGAAAATCGCGATTGGATGCACTATCGCGTCGTGGATATTTTTCGCGGCGATGGGTTAGATCAAGGTTCCCGGTTGGGGGTCAGTTTGAAATCGACGGAAAACCATAACCGCAAATTGGGGAGAACGGCGGGGAGCAAAAGCGGGAGAATTGCGGGAGAACTATAGACGACATCCATCGATTCCGAGTGTTCGTCCCAATAATCATTTCCTGGTTAAACGACCGAACTGCGGGTGCAGCGGCCGCCTGAATGTCGTCGTAAACCAAAAACAAGAAGAAATCAGCGTGGCCGATTGTGTCTCTCGCCTTTCTCCCAAGGTTTCCTCCCGCCGTTCTCCCCATTTGCAGTTACGTGATCCCGTTGTTTAACTGGCAGAATACAGGACAAGCGAAGACTCCCCAGTAGTTCGCAATTCGCACCCACTACTGCTTATCCCTTACTGATTGACACCACACCCCGGCTCGGTAGATTGACTCAACGCCCCGTGCAAATGCCCGGGGCGTTTCCATTTTCCGTCCTTTTACGCTCTCGCCCGTCGCGGAGCTTGGCCGGAATGTCTCCGCGCACTGGAGTGGCATGTTCGATTCGAAAACCCGCACCGTTGTCATTGTTGGTGCGCAATGGGGCGATGAAGGAAAGGGAAAGCTCGTCGACGTCCTCGCCGAAAAAGCAGACTGGGTAGTCCGCTACCAGGGCGGTGCCAATGCCGGACACACCGTTCATATCGGCGACAAGTCGTTCGTGCTGCATCAGATCCCGAGCGGGATCATGCACCCCGGCGTTCGCTGCGCGATCGGGAACGGAGTAGTTCTCGATCCGGACACGCTATTCACGGAAATCGATGAGCTGATCGCAGACGGCGTCGATGTGCAGGGCCGCCTCTATGTGAGCGACCGTGCCCATCTGGTCCTTCCATTCCACAAGATGGTGGACTCGCTTAGCTCGGCGAGCAAGGAAATCGGAACGACGGGCCGCGGAATCGGGCCGGCGTACGAAGACAAGGTCGCGCGACGTGGAGTCCGCGTGTTGGATCTCCGACACACGGATCGCCTTCGCTCGCTCGTCGAGCGAGGTGTCGCACACGCCAATGCGCTGCTCTCGTCGTTCGGTGTCAGTGAAAGAGCCGACGTCGATTCGACGATGCAGCTGCTCGAGCGACTTGCTCCACGAATTCTTCCGATCACCGAAGATGTCGGTCTGGTCATACACCGCGCGATCAGGCAAGGCGCCAACGTTTTGCTCGAAGGTGCTCAAGGGTCGTTGCTCGACATCGATCACGGCACGTATCCATACGTGACGTCGAGCAGTACAACGTCGGGCGGCGCGGCGATTGGCGTTGGGATTGCCCCAACGGCTATTCACGCCGCGCTGGGGATTGTGAAGGCCTATACGACTCGCGTAGGCAACGGTCCTCTCCCAACCGAGATGGAAGAGCCGCTGGCAACGGAGATGCGGAAGCTTGGAAACGAATTCGGAGCGACCACCGGCCGACCGCGCCGGTGCGGCTGGTTCGACGGGGTCGTGGTTCGTTACGCGTCGAGAGTAAACGGTCTGACAGGACTCGCTGTAACAAAGCTCGACGTGCTCGACACATTCGAAAAAATTGCGCTGTGCACGGGCTACAAAGTCGGAAACGACCTGTACACAGAATTCCCGGGGGATCTGGCGGCGCTTGACGGAGCCTTGCCGCAATATGAATGGATGGAGGGCTGGCAAAAGGACACGTCAACTGCTCGTTCGATGGAAGAGCTTCCATCGGCAGCCAGGCTCTATCTCGACCGAATTCAAGCGATCGTCGAAACGCCGATCTCGCACGTGAGCGTAGGAACTCGTCGCGATCAGATCATCTCGGGCGCCTGACTTCTGTGTCCAACCCCGTTTGTTTGTCATCGAGCGAACGAGCAGAGTTTCGCTAGCTCGCAGGCTGGAACGCGAGGAGTGAGCACCCTCTTTTGCTATATTTAGCGGCTTATGCCCAACCAGCCCGACGTGATGGAAAAACTCGTGTCGCTGTGCAAGCGACGCGGCTTCATATTCCAGTCTTCCGAGATCTACGGTGGCACCGGGTCCGTGTGGGATTACGGGCCGCTTGGCGTGGAATTGAAGCGCAATCTTCAGGAGCGCTGGTGGAAGGCTATGGTGCGCTCGCGCTCCGATATCGAAGGCCTGGACTCAGCCATCCTGATGCATCCGCGCGTATGGGAAGCGAGCGGCCACGTCGGCGGATTTGTCGATCCGCTCGTGGATTGCCGAAACTGTAAAAAGCGTTTTCGCGCCGACGATCCGAAAATCAAAGGTGTTCCCGGAACTCCGGAGGCGCAGTGTCCCGCCTGCGGCGTGAAGGGCACGCTCGGCGAAGCCCGCCAGTTCAATCTCATGTTCAAGACGTTCATGGGGCCGGCCGAAGACACGGCATCGATCGTCTATCTGCGTCCGGAAACGGCGCAGGGCACGTACGTCAACTTCCTCAACGTTCAGCAGTCAACGCGACAGCGCGTTCCATTCGGCATCGCGCAAATCGGCAAGGCGTTCAGGAACGAGATAACCCCGGGCAACTTCATCTTCAGGACCCGCGAATTCGAGCAGATGGAGATGCAATTTTTCGTCGAGCCCGGCACGGACATGCAGTGGTTCGAGTACTGGAAGGCCGAACGGATGAAATGGCATCAGGGCCTCGGACTCGCGGAAAACCGGCTCGAGTTTCATCAGCACACACCCGACGAGCTCGCTCATTACGCCCGCGCTGCTTTCGACGTGCAGTTCGACTTCGGCGGAACGCTCGGATTCCAGGAGATAGAAGGAATTCACAACCGCGGCGATTTCGACCTCACACAGCATCAGAAATTTTCCGGCAAGAAACTCGAATATTTCGACCAGGGTGCGAACGAGCGGTTCGTGCCGTTTGTCGTCGAGACCGCTGTGGGTCCCAATCGTACGCTGCTCGCGCTTCTCGTGAACGGCTATCGCGAGGAGGCGGTCGAGGGCGAGACGGAGGGGCGGGTGGTGCTCGGCTTGCTGCCTGCGCTCGCACCGATAAAAGCCGGCGTGTTTCCGCTCGTGAAGAAGGAGGGGCAGCCGGAGATGGCAAAGAAAATCGCCGACGATCTTCGTGACTCATTTGCGGTCTTCTACGACGACAGCGGAGCCATTGGACGTCGCTACCGGCGCCAGGACGAGGTTGGCACTCCGTTCTGCATCACGGTTGACTTCGACTCCGCAGCCGGTAACTCGGTTACGGTTCGCGACCGCGATACGCTAAAGCAGGAGCGAATCGGCGTTGATGCGCTCAAGGAATACATCGGATCGCGAATCGCTGGATGAGCGACCTGACGCTCGACCGCCTGCGTAACGACGGCCAGGCGTTCACCGAGGAAATCTCCCTCGAAGGCTACCTCGCGCACTCGGGAAACAAGGCGTCGGCCGAATTCAAGCCGATCTACGACCGTTACGCGCACGTGCTTGGCGTAGACGCGCTTGCCCTCACGCTCGACGCATTCAAAAACACAGCGAAAGGAAGCGAGGAGCACCGCTCGGCCGCGCTTCTTCTCGAATGGCAGATCGAATCGCAAGCCTCACGTTCCCTGGCCGAGCTCGACGAGCGTGAAATCGCCTGGGAAAGCTCCGCGGTCATCACCACTGCCGATGGCGAGCAGATTCAGTATCAGGCCGCAACCATCGAGATTGCGAACGAAAAAGATCGGACGAAACGAATCGCGCTGGACGAGGCGCGCGCAAAACTGGTCATTGCTGAGCACGCGCCAATCCGTCGCGAAAGGATAGAGCGGGAAAAGGACTTCATTGAGTCGCTCGACATTGCCGGATCTTACAACGCCACGTTTGAAGCAATCACGGGCGTTTCTCTCTCTGGTCTTGCTGCCGAGTGCGCGGCATTTTTGCGGGACAGCCAGTCGATGTGGGATGAGACACTCCCATTCCATCTCAAGAAGTCGCTCGGCTTAAAGCCTTCCGAGGCGATGCGCTCGGACGTTCTAGCGCTCCTTCGGGCGAGCGAATACGACGGCGCTTTCCCCGGAAACCATCTTCAGGATTCGGTGAATCGACAGTTACGGGAGATGGGTGTCGATCCGTTTGCGGGCGGCCGCATCATCTACGATGTCGGAGACAGGCCGGGCAAGCGTGCGCGCGCGTTCTGCGCTCCAACGCGGGTGCCGGAAGAAGTGTATCTGGTTCTGCGCCCGCACGGCGGGCAGAGCGATTACACGACGCTGCTTCACGAGGCTGGGCACGCGCTTCACTTCGCCAACGTTCGCGACGACTATCCGTTCGAGTATCGCTGGCTCGGCGACAACTCCGTGACTGAGTCATATGCGATGCTGATGGACCATCGGATTCAGGATCGTGGGTGGCTGCTGCGATACACCGAGATCGGATCCCGCAACATCGACAACTTTCTCCGGTTGGCTGGATTTGAAGAGCTGCACTATCTGCGACGATACTGCGCAAAGCTGATTTACGAGGTCGAGGCGTACGGCGAAGGGCTGAGCTGGAACAATCTCGAGGATCTGTACGTCGAGACGCTCACTGCGGCGACGAATTTTCAGTATCGCGCGGCTGATGCTTTCATCGACTTTGATCCGCGCTATTACTCCACGCGGTATCTGCGCGCGTGGCAGCTTCAGGCCCAGCTCAATGAGGCGCTCGTATCGCGCTTCGATCAGGACTGGTATCGAAATCCATCGGCGGGACCGTGGATGATCGGTGATCTGTGGGCAGAGGGACAGCGCGAGACGGCGGAAGAGATCGCCGCGCGAGTGAATGTGAAAGGCGAACGCCTTTCCTTCGCGCCACTATTGCGCAACATCGAGAAATTGCTTGGAAGCTGATCGTCCCGGGATAGAATCAGAAACGGTTGCGCTACTTCAGGCGCTCATCCGGTTCGACACCACCAATCCGCCAGGTAACGAGCGACCACTGGCGCAGTTCCTCGCAGATCTCTTTGCGAAAGAGGGAATTCCATCAACGCTGCTGCTGCCAACACCGTCGCGGGCCGCGCTGATCGCGCGGCTTAAGGGAAAAGGGACCAGGCGACCGGTAATTCTTCTGGCGCATATGGATGTCGTCGGAGTCGAGCGCGAGAATTGGTCATGCGATCCTTTTGGCGGAGTGGTTCGCGATGGATTCGTCTACGGCAGGGGAGCCATCGACGACAAGGGAATGCTCGCGGCGAACGTCATGGCGATGCTCCAGCTGAAACGAACCGTGATCGATTTCGGGGGTTACCTCGAGCGCGATATCGTGTTCATCGCGACGTCCGACGAAGAATCCGGCGGAGCGCATGGAATGCGCTGGCTCGTAGAGAACCATCCAGAGCATCTCGACGCGGAGTTCGCAATCAACGAGGGCGGGCGCACGCGGATAATCGAAGGCGGAAAGCGCTATCTGGCGATCCAGACCTCCGAGAAGATTTCGCATATGGTAAGGCTGACCGCTCGGGGCCCGGCTGGTCACGCCGCTATTCCGCTTGCCGACAATGCTGTCTTTCAGCTTGGACGCGCACTCGCCAAGCTCGATGTCTATCGTGAGCCAGTAACTCTCGATTCGACGACGAGCCGTTTTTTTCGGGAATTGTCGAACGTGTGGCCGGTCGCTGAAATCAGCGACGCGATGCGTGATCTCGTTTCTTCTGACCCGGTATACAGTGAGCGGGGAGCGAAAGTCCTGTCTCACATTCCCGTCTTCAACGCGGTCATGCGAAACGGCATCTCGCCAGTTGACTTGTCGGGTGGCGTCGCCGGAAATGTCATTCCGGCGGAGGTAAGCGCGACTTTCAACGTCCGAACTATCCCCGGCCACAGAATCGAGGAAGTAGTCGATCGAATAAGGGCCGCTGTGGCCTCGGACTCGGTGACCGTCGAGATCGCATCACACGGCGACGAAGCGCCGGGCTCAGATCCGGATTCGGCAATGTTTACGGCCATCGCCACCGCGGCGACAGCGCTGGATCCCGAAATTACTGTCGTGCCGTACTTGAGCACGGGCGGCACCGACAGCGCTCATTTGAGGCGTCTCGGAATCAATGCTTACGGTGTTCTTCCTTTCCCGATGCAGCAGTCGGACGAAGAGCGCATGCACGGCCACGATGAGCGGGTCCCGGTGACGTCCCTGCATTTCGGAGCGAGGCTCATCTTCGAGTCGGTGCTTAGGGTTGCAACTGGCTGAGGCGGATCCAATCGGAAGCTGCGGAACCACAACTGCCAAGTGTGGAGAACGGTGGGAGAAAAACCGGGGAGCGGGGCGGGAGGGGCATCTCGTCGAAACCCGCAATGTCTTTCACAAAACCCTTTTCTTTTTGGGTAACGACGGGACTACTGGCGCGATTGAGTCTCTGGCCTTTCTCCCCGTTGTACCTCCCGCATTTCTCCCAAATTGCAGTTTCGTTGTTCCCAGTTACGTCTGATCCGCCTTGTCCGGTGCCTCAAATGGCCGGTAGATTGCACATCGTCCCCCATCCAACTCTTGATGACAGCCCCCAGAAACTCGCAAAGCAGCCGAACGCTTCAGGAAATCGAAACGACCCTTTCCAGTTCCGAAGTAATTGCAGCCGCGAAGGATTTCTTTACGCGAAGAAACGGCATCTACGCCGCTTTTCTCGATAAGGAAGGCCCCGGATACGTGACGTTCCGCGGGCAGGGTGGGGAAGAGATCGTAATTGGCGCTGCCAGGTCGGGTGACGCGACGAGGGTATCGGGATCGACGTATCTGTTCGATCAGCAGATCGCGCGTTTTTTTTCCGGACTTCCGACGGCTGCATCGATGGCAACGGCTACGCCGGTCGAGGCAGCCTCATGAGCGCACCGTTCGTTACCGAGCTCCGCACGTCGGCCGCGGTGATTCTTGTCGGGGACGAAGCTTCGGTTACGATGCACATCCGTGTACAGGCAGCCGAGTTGTGGGACACCGTTCGAGTGGATGCGTCGCCGGGGGAAAGCGTGCTCGCGGTGAAGGTGGCGGCGCTGGCGGCATTCTATCCGGACGGCGTAACCTCGGATGATTTCGTCGTGAAACTGAACGGGTTCGAAATTCTTCACGAGAGCGAATCGCTCAGCTCCGTCGGAGTCCGTGATGGCTCCACTTTGCTGCTGACCCGGCGACGGCGCAGACCGGTCAGGTAGGTCCGAGCGCACTAATGCGCGTCGGGTTCATTTCACATGCCGATTGCGGCCGGCATGACACGGGTTGGGGAAGTCCCGAGCATGTTGGCCGACTGCGCGCAATCACTCGAGCGCTCCGAAATAACCCTGAGCTTTTCGAGAGCGTGGACCAGCTGGAGGGGCGGCACGCGACCGTCGAGGAGCTTTCGCTTGCTCATGACGCCGACTACATCGCTCTCGTAGAGCGGGTTGCCGCCGAGGGCGGCGGCCGGCTCGACAACGACACGGTTGAGAGTGAAGGGTCGTGGGACGCCGCGAGAGCTGGAGTGGGTTGCATCCTCGAGGCCGTGGACCGGTCAATTTCCGGGGAGAACCTTCGGTCGTTCTGCGCCGTTCGCCCTCCCGGTCACCATGCGCTCAGCGATCGTGCGATGGGTTTCTGCCTCTTTGGGAACGTCGCGATCGCTGCGAGATATGCGATTGCTCGCAATGCCGCAGAACGGGTTCTGATCGTCGACTGGGACGTGCACCACGGGAATGGAACTCAAGCGCTCGTCGAGCAGGAACGCGATATTCATTTCGTGTCGATGCATCAATGGCCATGGTATCCGGGAACTGGACC
>JBDSBT010000045.1:0-2578 GCA_039921425.1 Gemmatimonadaceae bacterium
GTCGCCGACTTCCTTGATGGAATTCAGCGAATGAGGGGTGATGCGCATCTGAAAATTGTCGAACGCCGGTCTCAGCGCCTCGACGTCGATCGCGTCTCCAAACTTCTCGTGCAGCTTTTCGAGAGTGGCAATGCTCTCGTCCTTCAGAATTCTTTGCCAGTCACTCATTGTGACATCGCTCCATGCGCCATCCATCCATAAGACGGGGCGCGGCTCTGCAACCGTTTTGTGTAGGTGATCCGATCGTCGGCCGGCGCGTAGAAATCGCGCGCTCGGGCGGCTTCGACATATCCGCGGCGGATGTAAAATCCGCGCGTGTTTCCGTAGTCGGATCGGGACGATGTTTCGACTACCACCATTCTGGCGTTCTGTCCCTTTAGCCTTCGTTCAACCTCATTCAGGAGGATGGTTCCGCATCCGGACCCCTGCGTGGCGGGATCGACGGCGATCCAATACAGATCGTACGTGCCGTCAGTGCCAGGCGTTGGTCCGTAGCAGGCAAAGCCGGCCAGCTCCTCTTCCGGGTTGAAGGCGCCGAGGAAGAAATAATCGGGGCTGGCTGGAGTATTCACAGGATTCGCGATCGTTGCATCTACGCCAACAGTCGTACCAAAAACAGAATCGAAAAGCTCGATTGCGACATCGACCTCCTCGCTTCGAAAAACACGAGTGGCATCGAGAATCTCCCTGATTCTCGGACGATCCTTCAGCGACATTTCGCCGACGAACATTCTCACCAGCTCGTTCCCGACAGACGAAGTGCGCGCTGCCAGAGTTCTGGCGACGTGTCGATCTGGTTCTTGAATCCCGCTTCGCAGACGCGCCGAATCAGTGCCGTGTAATCCATTCCGGCGACACGAGCCATTCTCGCGAGACCTGCGTCGGGCGAAATGTCGGGATTCGGATTCACCTCGAGCAGCCACGGACGCCCGTTGCTGTCGATTCTGAAGTCCACCCGGCCGTAACCCTGTCCGCCAACGGTTCGCCACGCCTCGACGGCGATCTTCTCGAGCTCGCGTGCGAGCTCCGGCGACAAGTCTGCAGGACACGACGGCTTTGCCCCGAGATCTTCTTCGCTTCCCGCGATCCACTTCGACTGGTACGAGACGATCTTCCACATTCCCCGAGGCATTTCGCCGAAGTTGATCTCCGCGATCGGCAGCACTTCGCCATCGACGATACCGACATTGATCTCGCGCCCGTCGACGTATCTCTGGACGATCACCTCGTCCCAGCGGTCATGCATTGCTTCGACCCGGGCAACGAGGGCGCGGCCACTTCTCACGACAGATCTTTGCTCGATCCCAATCGACGCGTCTTCAGCGGCTGGTTTGCAGATCGCCGGAAATCCGACGCTCGAGAAGCTCTCTCCCTTGCGAGCGAGCGCCCACTGAGGAACCGGCAGCCCACCGCGATCAAGAACCGTGTTCACAACGTTCTTTCTCAGACAGAGCGTCGCTGTCGCGCTGGTGTTGCCTGTAAACGGAATTCCGAACAGCTCGAGCACCGAGATGACCATCGGCTCCAGCGCCGCTACTCCGTCGATTCCTTCGCACAGATTGAAAACCAGATCAAACTTCGCGCGTCGAACTCGCTCGACCCATCGACCGTCGGGATTTACCGGGATACGGACGTGCTGATGCCCCCAGTCGGCGATCGCATTTTCGATAGCTTCGACCGATTCGAGAATCAGCCGGTCCGGGTTCACGCCCAGGGCCGACATCCCGTCGAACAGCACGCCAATCTTCATGTCGCGCCTCCACGAGGCGCCGCTGTTACGCAGCGCGTTCTTTCTGGAGCATCTGGCCAATCGCGACGCCCTGCCGCGCAGCCGCCAGCCTCAAACAGGATTGAATGAGCTGGTCATAGCTCATCCCAGCCGCGCGCGCTGCTTTCGGAAAGCAGGAATTGTCTGCTGGGTTGGGAAGAATACCGGGGAGAGGATTGATCTCGACCACATTCGGCTTTCCGTCGGCGTCGAGCCTGACGTCAATCCGCGACCAGTCGCGGCAGCCGAGCACGCGATAAGCATCGAGCGTCACTCGCTCGATCTGTCTCGTTAGTGCTTCGTCGATGTGGGCGGGACAATCGAACATCTGAAGAGGGCGTTCGGGACGATCCCAGATCCACTTGGCCTCATAGCCGTAGATTGGGAGCGCTCCGTCTGGCAGCGACGCGAAATTCATCCCAACAATGGGGAGAACCTTCGCTTCGTCTCCGTTGCCGAGCACCGCGCAAGTGAACTCGGCGCCAGGGAGGTATTCCTCGACGATCACCGGCTGGCGGTAGGTCTCGAGGAGATACTCGGTCTGTGCGTCGAGCTCGGCGTGAGTTCGGCAGTAATTCCTTTCGGTGATTCCCTTCGACGACCCTTCGTGGATCGGCTTCGCGAACACGGGCAGCGGAAGCTTACGCGCGCGGTGGATCTCGCTCATATCGCTCACGACGGCGAACCGCGCGGTGCGAACACCGTGCCAGGCGAGCGTCTCCTTTGTCTTCGCCTTGTCGAGACAGAGTGAGAGAGTGAGCGGATCGCTTCCGGAGTAGGGAATGCAATAGAACTCGCAGATGGCCGGAA
>JBDSBT010000046.1:0-7946 GCA_039921425.1 Gemmatimonadaceae bacterium
TCTGCACCTATGCGCATCGTTCGGAACTTCAACATCCTGAACCGGCGACCGCCAAGTCCTGCGCGGTCCTGCGTGAAGAAAACTGCACCCGGTGAATCGAGCTTGATCGCCAATGCGAGGAACGCCAGCACGGGCGACAGGAGAACCAGTCCAGCCGCAGCTCCAACAATATCCACTACGCGCTTGGTGATTACTGCGGACGCCTTCAACACCGGCGCGCCGAGCTCGAAGAACGGCTGGTCCTGGTGCCAGACTAGAGCAGGTCTCACCCCGGCGATCTTGACCGCGCGCGCGGGATAGAGAAGTTGACAGCCCGCGGCAAGACTCGCCTCGCGGACGTTCATGATCTGCTGATCGTTCAGATGCTGGCAGACAACGACAGCCTCGACGTGGTGCGTGTCGATGATCTCCGGCAGCTCGCGGATCGTGCCGATCACCCCTTCAAACGTGACTCGATTCAGCGGGACATATCCTGCGAGCGAATAGTCCCCGCCCTTCGCGATGACAGCACGCTCGAAATGAAGGCTGCTTTCCTTTCGGTCGGTGATCAGAATCGCCGGCGCAGCACCACGGGCTCCCGGCCACACCCGGCTGAGGAACCGCTCGCTGAAAACTCTCTCACCGAGGAGGATGAGCCAGCTGAGTGACGCCGTCGCAATGTAGACCGCCAGAGCACCGAAGAGCTCACCGGCCCCGATGAGTGCCCAAAGCACCAATGCCGACGCAAGCGAAGCCGCCGCGAGGAGGCGCAGGCGGCCGTTCAGCTGGCGGTGACGGCTGTAATTGCCGGTAATAAGAAGGCTGATGATGACTGCCGCAGCGAAATCGATCCTGGCCCCGTAACCGGCGCCAAGGGCCTTTGAGAACTGGGTTGCCACGCTCACGCCAAAGACTTCGTCGCGCGCCGCGAAAACAGCCAGAATCTGGCAGAGGGCGATTGCACATAAGTCACCGACAAGAAGAACGCTAAGTCGCGTGGCAATGCGGGCAGTGTGTCGCCTCACTGAGGCCGGCCGACGCTCTCGCAGCTTCGTCCTGACGTTGAGCGGCGATGCCCCAAAGGCCGAAGGAACGGGGTTCCCCGGCGACGATGTCAATTTTAGATGATGCTGGCCAGCAAGGGTCGAACGTTTGGCCATCAGCTGGTTATTTGAGCAAAAGGCGAATCGAATTTGCGGGCCAAAGCCCCCGCCTTCGTTGCTGGCAAGTTACTGGCCAATAGCGACTTAGCGGACCAGTCTAGCGTGATCTCCCCGGAGTGAACGTTCCGATCGTAACGCTGATCGTACGGTTCCTGATGTCGAGCACAGAATTGCCTTTGGGACAGCCTGACTGCTCCTGGAAATAAGCATTTAGCCGGTTGCCAAACGATACATCGGCCGAAATATAGCCGAACCGGCTGCTTGCGGACCCTCTCGCCCCAGGGAAGACGCCAACATCGTGGTTGCAATAACCCACATAGATCGGGAATCCGTAGCTGCTGTGGATGTCTTCGTTCCAGCGCACCCGTCCCGCGAAAACGCCTGCGCTCCACGACGGCTCAATGTAGTCTGCGGCCGCCCATTGCCCTGAAGCGCCGGGCCCAATTCCCGCCGCAAGTGCCTGTCCCATCTGCGTATAACCCTGAATCGCCACTCGACTAGTATAGAAGCTGCCCTGCGGTCTGTCACGCCATGTAGCACTCTGCTCTACGCTCGTGAGCTCTGCCTGAAGCCGAATCACTCCCTGATCGCGAATGGCTTGTCGCGCCCACTGGACCCCCAGCGTGTAACCCTGAGAATGGTTGGGGGCGACAAAAAGGTCTCTCAGCGAATAGGGAAATTCCAGGCGCGCCCATTCGGTGTAAGCTTCGAAACCGTCGGCGGGAAACACCCACCGGGCAGAAAGAGAAAAGATCTGATCGCGCCCACCCGGCCGGAGGGCAGAATCTGCCAACGATCGGTTGTTCGGCCTTCCTGTCGCCGCGAACGCGTCGAAAAATCGGCCGGCGATTTGGTCCCAGCCCTTTGATGTGGCGTACACCGACCGCGAAAAACCGACGACCAGATTCTTTTCAAAATCAGGGCGCAGTGTCACGGCGAAGGCGCTGATCGACCGGAGATTGTTGGTCGAAGTCGTATCGAAGTAACGCGATTCGGTCAGTCCGCCGACGAGCAGCCGCGCTTCGACCGAACCCAGCCGATTGCGCCAGGGCCGCTCGGTTCGAATGAAAGCGTGAGGAAAGCCCGGCGCGTTGTTACTTAGTATCAAAGCGTTACGAATTCCCGGGCCCCACCATTGATTCTCGTTCGAGATCCCCGCGCCGACCCCTCGCAGAGCGATCATCGCCGTTGACTGGCCGGCGTCGAGACGATTCAGCGGCTTATTCCCAAATCGCGTGGGCAGATCGATCGAGTATGGGCCTAATCCATACCACGGAAACACATATCCGCCGCCACGGCGATCGAGAGGAACCGGCGGCGCGTAGAAGCGAATGGTGTCGCGGAGCTGGAAGTAGTCGTTGTCCGCGCGGACGAGTTCCGGCGCGAGTATCAACCGAACTGGTCCAGCGGTCAGCTGAATTCCACCGAGAATCCGCGAGCTCGTTCCTACTCCAGCCCAGACAGGCCCGTCGTTAACGGAAAATGGAAGCGCCGTGTTATTGACGGCGTAAAACTCTGGGGCAATGACTGACGCCGTCCACCAATGTTTGCTCGTGGGCCATGCTGTCATCGACGACGCCGATCGAATCATGAAGCCGTCGAGGTTTGCGGCACCGGATAATTGATCGAGCCGGACTCGGTCGGCAGTTTGTCCACCCACGAGCGTCAGCGGTGTTACGTATCGGGAGAGAGTGTCGGGATGCTGTTTCATTGCCGCCTGAGCGGACGCCGTCGAATTCGACGTGCCGATGCAAAACATCGCGATGGCAGTCGCGAAAAGACACCTGCCAAGCGCAAGCGCCCGGTGTTGCCATGTCTTAGATTGTGGGGCGTGAAGGAGCAAACTTTATCGGCTTGTCAGTGGTCTACTGCAACGCATCAATAGCGGATTGAAACTTATCATTGGGCAGAGGGCATGAACAGGACGAACGCGTGTGGCGCGATCGCGCTTCAGCTATTCGCCTCCCTTTTCTGCGCGACTATTTCGCGACCTGCTTCCGCGCAACCGTCAGAGCCGTCGAATTTTCGCAACGAGCTTTTCGCCGACAGCCCGGGCGAGATTTATCTGCGCTATCTGCAAACGACCGGTGGGGTTGCTCTGTACCCGTGGTCGTCGCGCTCGTTTTCAAAACGCGAGCTGAAAATTCTGGTGCCCAGGGACACGCTGAACCCTTGGGCTTCGCGCTTTCGCGACGATAGTCGTTCATATGGAGGAATCAGCTACGGCCTGATTCAACCAAGTGTCTCGACTCGTTATAATAGCGCGTTTGCCTACGGGTCGAACGACGGCCCTATTTGGGCGGGACGCGGAGTGACCTCGTCAGTTCAGGCTGGATTTCATGCGTCTTTGGGACCCGCTTCATTGACCCTCGCCCCGATGGTGTTTCGCGCTGAGAACCAGGCGTTCGACATTCTTCCCACGGACCGAAAAGGCCCGGCTTCTCTTGGGAATCCGCAATTCGGAGGGGTCGACCGCCCACAGCGCTTCGGCACCACGCCCTATTCAAAATTCGACTTGGGCCAGAGCTCGTTTCGAATCGATTTGCCTTTCGTTTCCGCGGGAGTGAGCACCGCGAACGAAGCGTGGGGACCCGGTCAGGAATTTCCAGTCATCCTCGGTAACAACGCGGCCGGCTTTCCGCACATTTTCACCGGAACCAGCGAGCCGCTCAACATTTTCATCGCCAAAATTCAGGCTCACGTTGTCTGGGGAGAGCTGTTTCAGTCTGATTTCTCCCCCGTCACTGGCTCGCAGGATTACACGAGTCGAGCTGAGCCAGGAACGAGACGGTTTGCTACAGGCATGGTCGTAGTCGGACAACCGCGGGGAATTCCTGGCCTCGAGATCGGCGGCACGCGCTTCTTCCATATCATATGGCCAGTCTCCGGAATCCCGCGCAGCTACTTCACGGAAGTCTTCCAGGGTTTTTTGAAAAAGAACGTGGCACCCGACAGAGTTCACGATCCGAGATTCCCAAGCGGAATCGACGACACGGGAATCTCATCGAACCAGCTCGTTTCGCTGTTCGCACGCTGGGTACTGCCGCAGAGTGGGTTTGAATTGCACGCTGAGTATGGTCGTGAGGATCACAGCTTCGACTTGCGCGACCTTGCGCAGGAGCCGGATCACTCGCGCGCGTACAGCCTCGGAGCGCGAAAAGTTTTCAAATCGGGCGCCGAGTCGATGACGGCCGGCAGGGTCGAGATAATTAACTATCAGCTACCCCAGCTCGCCCGTTATCGCGGCGAGGGCGAGATGTACGTTCACGGTCTGCTTCGCCAGGGTCACACGTTCGAAGGCCAGCTTCTTGGCGCTGACGCGGGCGTCGGCACTGGTGCGGGTTCGTTGATGGCCGTCGATCACTACTCGAAGAGCGGAAGCTGGACAGCGAGCTGGCATCGAATCGTCAACCAGGAGGAGGGAAACTTCGTTTCTCTTGGAATTCGAACCCCTCGCTCGATGGACGTCAGTCAGGCATTGGGTTTCGAGACGACACGATTCATGGGTGGCTTTGACGTTACCGGGGGATTGACGGTGGTGAGGGACTTCAACCGGAACTTCAGGGCCGACGTGACGAACGTGAACGCGCTCCTTGGCGTTCGGTACAATCTTCACTGATGCGCATTCAGCTCGCCTGGACGCTCGTGGCGGAATTTCTGGTCACGCTCTCCGGGGTGCTGCTTCTAAAGTTCGCGGCATCGATGCTTGGGCCCGTGGGGTTCGGCGAGTACGCTCTGGGCCGAAGGGTCGTCGGCTTGCTGTATCTGCCGTTGATAATGGGACTCGGTGTCGCGGCCCCGCGATACATTGCGATCGCGCGCGGCGGCGTACTCAAGGAATACGCGGAAAGCTCGTTCGCGTTCGCGACGCTCACTGCCGGACTGTTGCCTGCGCTCGCAGTCGTTCTTGTGATGAACCTGATTCCGACGCTTTCATCGCGTCTGATTTTCGGTTCACCCGCGTTGACGCACATGATTGCGCCGGCGTCAATTGCCCTCGCTGGTATCACTCTTCACAGCATGGTTTACGCGATTCACCGCGGCCGCTCGGAAATGGGATTTGCCAACGCCCTGCAGGTTGCCAATCTCGGCTTCGTTCCTCTCGGCGCGTTCATCCTCGGCCAGCGAACTGCTGCGGCGGTCCTTGCCGCAACTGGAATCGGCTGGCTGGTCACGTCGGGAGTCGGGCTGCTGCATCTGCTGTTCATCGAGCGCAACAACTGGCATGGAAGCGTAAGTGTTCGACAACATCTCACGGTACTCCTTCGATTCGGCTTACCAAGAGTTCCGGGAGAATTCGCCCTCGTTGGATTGTTTGCACTGCCCTCGCTGATCGCAGTACGAACGCAGGGCATCGTGGTTGCTGGGCAACTTTCGGCGGCGATGTCGTTACTCACGATCGCTTCCGGGTCGTTCGCGCCGGTTGGCCTGGTAGTTCTGCCGAGGGCGAGCGCGCAGGCAGCGGCCGGCGATATCGCTGGCGTTCGGCGATTAGTGCTTCGCATTCTTGTTGGTGGAATATTGCTGGCGACCGCCGGTGTGCTGATTGGTGAGCTCCTCATTCCGCCGTTCATCCACTGGTATTTCGGACCAGCCTTCGTTGCGGCGATCCCAGTATTCAGGGCTTGTCTGCTCGGAGCGATACCGTACGTCGTCTACGTCCTGATGCGAAGCATTCTGGATGCGCTCGACGTTCGCCCCATCAACGCAAGAAATCTCATGATCGCACTCGCAGTTCTTGTTGTTCTCAGCCTCATTCGATCCGACATCATCTGGTTGGCATGGAGCCTCGTCGCGTCATTGACTTTGCTCGGAGCGTTGACGTTGCGTGAGGTTTACCTTCGCCTCCGTAGTTCAGTCTCAGTTCCCGAACCGATTCCCGCTTAACCCACTGACATGACACGCAAGGGAATCATTCTCGCCGGCGGATCTGGCACGCGCCTCTGGCCATCAACGCGGGTGGTTTGCAAGCAGCTCATCCCGGTTTACGACAAACCGATGATCTACTACCCGCTCACGACGCTGATGCTCGCCGGCATTCGCGAAATCCTGATCATCAGCACTCCAACCGACACCCCGCGTTTTCGCGAGCTGCTTGACGACGGAAAGCACCTCGGGATAGAGCTGACGTATGCGGTGCAGGAAAAACCTGAGGGACTCGCCCAGGCGTTCACCATTGGGGCAGACTTTATCGCATCGAGCTCCGTTGCCCTCGTGCTCGGCGACAATCTTTTTTTCGGACAGGGGCTGCCGGAGCAGCTCCAGCGTGCGGCAGCGACTGAGTCCGGCGCCACAATTTTCGCTTATCACGTCAAGGATCCCGAGCGCTACGGTGTCGTTGATTTCGACGAGTCGCGCGTGGCGCGGAGCATCGAGGAAAAACCGAACAATCCGAAGTCATCGTATGCAGTGGTCGGGCTGTATTTTTATGACAACCACGTGGTGGAGATAGCGCGCACGCTTGCGCCGTCGCCGCGAGGTGAGCTCGAGATCACGGACGTGAACCGCAAATATCTTGAGCGCGGAAATCTCCGTGTGGAGACGCTCGGCCGGGGAATGGCGTGGCTCGATACCGGCACGCATGAAGCACTCCTGTCGGCGAGCAATTTTGTGGCGGTTGTTGAAGCTAGGCAGGGCCTCAAGATCGGCGCGCCTGAAGAGGCAGCATACCGCATGGGTTACATCGACGCTGCCGGCGTCGAGATCATCGTGGAGAAAATGGGTTCGAGCGACTACGGGACGTACCTGCTTTCGCTCCTCGAGCCCGGCGCGGGATGACGATTCACAAGACGCCGCTTCCAGGTGTTCTCGTGCTCGAGCCAAGAGTATTTCGAGACGAGCGCGGTTTCTTCATCGAGACGTTCAGCACTCGCGAGGCAAAGCAAACCGGCATGTCTGAGACTTTCGTTCAGGACAATCACAGCCGCTCGTCGCGCGGGGTGCTGCGCGGGCTCCACTACCAGCTGCATTCTCCTCAAGGGAAGCTCATCCATGTCGCAAGAGGCAGCGTATTCGACGTGGCAGTGGACATCCGCCTCGGCTCGCCATATTTCGGAAAGTGGTTCGGAATTGAATTGAACGACGAAAACCTCAAGTCGCTCTGGGTGCCTCCCGGTTTCGCCCACGGATTCTGTGTTCTTTCCGAAACAGCTGACGTGACTTACAAGTGCACTGACCTCTACGACGCAAACGACGACCGTGGCGTGGCGTGGAATGATCCCATGATCGGCATCGAGTGGCCAAACGTAGCACCGCTCGTTTCGTCAAAGGATGCAAATCATGAAGGTCTGTCCGAAAGGCGGGACGATCTTCCCCTCTACGCCTGATGCACCTCCTGGTCATTGGCGCTACCGGTATGACGGGGAGTGAGGTAGTTCGACAGGCGGAGGCTCGCCAATGGCAATGCACTTCTCTCAGTCATCACGACTTGGACATCACCGATATGGACCAGGTCCGGTCTGCGATGACTGCTGCATCGCCTGATGTGGTCATCAATGCCGCCGCGTACACCGCTGTGGATCGGGCTGAAAGCGAGGAGCAGAAGGCGACACTGGTGAACGCCCGGGGGGCCGAAAATCTCGCACTGGTAACGGGCGAACTCGGAGCGGCGGTCATTCACATATCCACGGACTACGTATTCGACGGCGGTGCAAGCGAGCCATATCTGCCGTCCGACCTGACGAACCCGATAAACGCATACGGCCGCTCAAAGCTGGCGGGCGAGATCGCCGTTCGTTTCGCCTGTCCGCGGCATCTGATAGTGCGGACATCCTGGGTCTATAGTCACGAGGGGCATAACTTCGT
>JBDSBT010000047.1:0-18212 GCA_039921425.1 Gemmatimonadaceae bacterium
CCATCTGAGTATGAAGAATCCAGGCTTGTGCGTCGGGAGTTGTTTGCTCGTTGATCGGAAGCGGACAACGCCGCGCGACTTCTTTCACGAGCTCGACCCCCAGGTCGAGGCGCTTGAGCTGCGCGGCGAGGTCGAAGCAGAGGGTTGTCTTGCCTACGCCGTGAGTTCCGACAAACGCGACTTTGAGGCGACGCCGGCCCAGGCCGTCCAGTGGAAGAGCTTCTCGCGCGATTGTCATGGCCGCAGACATTAACTGCCGGAACGGGCTGAGGTCAACGCTCGAACCGGCTATCCGGCCCGCACGGCTCCGGAATCAGCTCAGGCGATGCCGCGTTCCGATCGGTCCAGGCGAAATGGGCAGATGTCGAACCGCGTCTTGCCAGTCATCAGCAGGTCTGCCTGAAGTTCTCCAATTGCGCTCGAAAATTTGAAACCATGTCCCGAGCATGGGCTCGATATGAGCACCTGTTTGTATGCTGGATGGAAATCGATGAGGAAGTCTTCATCGGACGTGTTGGTGAAAATGCACGTGCCGCTCTCGCGAACCGGCGCGCTCGATAGATCTGGAAGCACCGGGCGTAACGCCGACCTCAGCGCCTCGACCTCATCATCGCCGATCGAACGGCGCACATTCTCCGGATCGAGTGCAATTTCTCCGCTGTGCATCACCGATGCCTTGACGCCCTTGGACAGCCGCGGGAATCCGTAGCAGATATGACCGGGCTTATACTCGTAGGCGTAGACCGGAAATCGGTCTTTCTCGTAGAACGCAGGATCGCCCTCTGGCTCGAGCCAGAACATCACCTGGCGTTCCACCTTGAGGTCGAGCGAGATATCGCGCAACAGATGCTTGTTCCACGCACCACCCGCAACGACGAGAAAATCTGCCGAGTATTCGCCGGCGGTCGTTTTGACGCGAACGCCATCGTTGTCGGGAGTCCAGTTGATCACGATCTCGCCGAATCGCGTTTCGGCTCCGGCTGCATTGGCCAACCCAACGTGCGTGTTAACGCATGCTTCAGGATTGACGAAACCGGCTCGCGGATCTAGAACAGCCACGAGATCGTCGCCGAATTGAAATGCGGGAAAACGCGTTCGCGTCTGGTTTGAATTGAGAATTTCAAACGGAAGTTTGTGCTCGGTCGCGCTGCGCAGCGTGCCTGTCACCATGTCGCCATCAGGCGGACCGATCATCAGTCCGCCGTTGATGGTCATCAGCGACTTGCCGCTCTCGCGTTCGAGGTCCGTCCAAAGCTCGTATGCACGCTGCACCAGCGGCACGTAAAGCGGATGCTCGAAGTACATCTCGCGGATGATCCGGCTGTCGCCGTGAGATGAGCCAAGCATATTCGCTGGCGTGTGTTGCTCGAGTCCGAGAACGCGCCAGCCGCGCCTTGCGAGATGGTAGATGGTGGCGCTTCCCATCGCGCCCAAGCCAATTACGATTGCGTTATAAGGACGGGAAGTTTGCATCGCTGCAAAGCTGGAAGGACTGTAACTTCGTGTCCAGCACACCTTGACCTGAGCCCGAAACGAATTTTGCTGGCAACAGTAGCTGATCGTGTTTTGAGCCGACTTGGCTTTAGCGTTCTTCCGTCGCCCGATCTCGCGGGGCTCAACGCGCTGTACGCCGCGTGGTGCCTTGCTGTTCCGTTTGACAACATCGGCAAGGTCGTTGCACTGCGCACTTCTCCGGCCGAACCTCTTCCCGGAATTGACGCGACTGAATTCTTTGAGCGCTGGCTCGCGCACGGGGTGGGTGCAACATGCTGGTCAACTGCCAATGCGCTCTATGAGTTGCTGATCGCTGCTGGATTTGACGCGCGGCGGGTAGCCGGCTCAATGCGAGATACCGGATACACCGGCCACGGCAGCGTGAAGGTTCGTATCGACGGAATTGATTGGCTCGCTGATTCATCATTGCTGACCGACATCGCGTTGCCACTGACGTCCAACTTTTTCGCTGCGACCGACGGCATCTTCGCGGCCGAGTCCGAACCGTCGGTGGGTTCGCACATCGTGTGGGCAGACCTTCCGCCCTATCCGACACTCATTCCGTGTCGAATCTCGATGGACCAGGCGAGCCACGAGTTTTATGTAGAGCGCTACGAGGCATCTCGACTGCGGAGCCCGTTCAACGATCGACTCTACGTCCGCCGCAACAAGTCCGGAGAGCGACTGGTGCTCAATGGGAGCACGAGGATTTCGAAGACTGCCAGGGGAATGGACATCCGTGAACTTGACTCGGATGACCTGTGCGGCAGTTTGATCAATGAATTCAGTATTTCAGAGGAGTTCGTTGATCGGTGGAGACGATCTGGAGCGCTCGATGCGTCGCTTCTTCCGGCATCCACGCCGCCGCCGCAACCAATAACGATGCTTCCTCCATCCATGCGAAACTACGGAAACCCATAACAGCAATTTGCGAAAAGGAGCAACGATGTCACTTTCTCACAGACTTCTAGCTGAATTTGATCAGGAAATGACCACTTCACGCCGCGTGATCGAGCGCGTGCCGAGCGACAAGGGGGAGTGGAAACCTCACCCGAAGTCATTCTCGCTTGGCCACCTCACGCAGCTCGTTGCCACGATGCCCGGGTGGATTGCCCGCACGCTCCGCGAGCCGGAGATGAACCTTGCCGGCGGGACCGTTTACACCTATCAGAAAACTGAGAGTCTCCTCGAGCAGTTCGACAAGTTATCACGGGAGGCGCACGAAGCATTCATGAGTACGACCGACACGGAACTTGACGAGATGTGGTCCCTGAAAATGGGCGATCAGAATCTCTTCACTCTGCCGCGGTATGTAGCCGTGCGGCAGCACGTCAATCATTTCTGCCACCATCGCGGCCAGTTGACGGTGTACCTCCGGTTGATCGATGTCCCGATTCCGTCCATCTATGGGCCGACCGCGGACGAGGGCTGGGCACCTCCCAAATGAGCTGGGGTCGGCCCGGGGTGTCCACTTAACTTCAGGGGAATGGAAAAGTCCTCAAAGAAACTGGCGGACACCTTGCTGGCCGATCGGGTCCGCATCGCCTCCGATCTACTCGAGTCAATCGCAGAAAACCGCGCGGTTCTCGCCGAACTGAACGAAGAAGACCGCACTCGCCTCCTTCAGGCTGCCGGACAGGTCTCACGCCCCGATGCAGTCGATCGCCGGCGGTTGCTCAAGGTCACCAAGCGCCAGCGCAAGGCAGAGCGAGTCCAGCGCTCCGAGTCGGTTCTCGCATCAACCGGAATCAGGAAGCTTCGGCGCGAGACTGTGTTCACCACACCGAACGTATTTCCCCCGCGTGCGTTCGAGCCACACGACGTCAATTCCGAGGAGGAAGTTCAACACGCGCACGAGACATTGAACTGCTACATCTGCAAAAAAGATTTCACGCAGCTTCACCATTTCTATGATCAGCTCTGTCCGGATTGTGCGAAGCTGAACTACGCTAAGCGAAGCGAGCTTGCCGACCTTACCGGACGCGTCGCCCTGCTTACCGGCGGGCGTGTAAAGATTGGATACCAGGCAGGCATCAAGCTGTTACGCGCGGGCGCTCACCTTATCGTCACGACGCGCTTTCCCCGCGACTCGGCCGCCCGCTACGCACAGGAACCCGATTTCGTCGACTGGGGCGATCGCCTCGAGATCTTCGGGCTCGACCTTCGTCATACTCCGAGTGTCGAGGCGTTTTGCGCGGAGTTGCTTGCAACTCGTGACCGGCTCGATTTTATCATCAACAACGCGTGCCAGACCGTTCGACGTCCGCCCGATTTCTACGACCACATGATGGAAGGCGAGCGCGGAGCGATCGTTGACATCCCGGCCGACGCTCGCAAGCTGATTGGTTCCTACGAAGGATTGCGCGGTTATCGCATTCTTCCTGAAGCGAACGTCGCGCCGGCAGCCCTCGACAAGCGCATCTCGCCGATCGCCGGCCTCACGCATGCGGCCGAGCTGTCTCACCTCCCGCTGTTGCCGGACGAGCTCACTGCGCAAAAAGCGCTGTTCCCAGTTGGCCAGCTCGATCAAGACCTGCAGCAGATCGATCTGCGCGACAGGAATTCATGGAGACTGACGATGGCCGAGGTTCCGGCGGTGGAGCTGCTCGAGGTTCACCTGGTCAACGCAGTCGCGCCGTTCATCGTCAACGCGCGCCTCAAGCCGTTGATGCTTCGCACGAAAGAACGCGACAAGCACATCGTCAACGTGTCCGCTGTTGAGGGGCAGTTCTATCGAACGTTCAAGACGACAAGGCATCCGCACACGAATATGGCCAAGGCCGCGCTTAACATGATGACGAGAACGTCAGCGGCCGACTACCACGCCGACGGCATTCACATGAACAGCGTCGATACCGGCTGGGTGACTGACGAGGACCCGGCGGAGATCGCTGCGCGAAAAACTGCGGAGCATCGCTTTCATCCTCCGCTCGATATCGTCGACGGCGCCGCGCGCATTGTTGATCCGATCATTTCCGGATTGAACACGGGCGATAATGTCTGGGGAAAATTCCTGAAGGATTATCGTCCGACAGACTGGTAAGGACAACAACGTGGTGGGCACGACTGACCGTTGTGCGAACGGCGTATTATCCTCGAGAAGCGGCTCAACCTCGTCCGAGATGGAAATGCGCGCAGCCGGACCATTCAGTGTCAAACTAAATCCACAGTCATCCGAAACCGAGGCTGATGCCACCGTCCTCGGCCGACTTACCATCGACAAGCAGTTCGAGGGCGACCTCGATGCTTCGAGCAAAGGGCAAATGCTCGCCGCCGGAACTCAGACAAAAGGCTCAGCCGGCTACGTCGCGATCGAGAAGGTCACCGGGAAGCTGAACGGACGCGAAGGGACATTTCACCTTCAGCATTCAGCGACAATGAACCGCGGGACGCCGTCGCTCTCGATCACAGTAGTGCCAGATTCAGGAACGGGCGAGCTGGCGGGGTTGTCCGGAACAATGCAAATCGAGATTGCTGACGGGAAGCATTCTTACATCTTTGACTATCAAATCGCGAAGGACTAGACCGGAGAGTCCGGAGTCTTCCGTTTACAGTTCCTGAGTTTTGAGTTTTGAGTCTGTACCCAATGAACTCAACACTCAACACTCGCTCACTGTTAACTGATAACTCCGGACTCTCTGGGTTTTTCTTTCGACTCACCTGCAGTTGCGAATGAGCAGCCGGTCGACAGTGGCATCCCCGTGGTCCCTGTCGATCGATTTGGCCGTCCACTGCCCTCCTGCAGGAGGGCGTAACGGCAGCGAAAAACGAAAGCTCATTCCGCAGTGCGCAGGCGCGAAGCCGTACACTCCATCTTCGCCCGGCGCAAACTGCGCTCCCCGCAGTTTCGCAATTCTGTGCAGCGGTACATCAACGCCAAGGGAATCGGCAGTCATGAATCGCGGCGTGCGCACGTCGAGTCGCCAGATCTTGTCATCGACAATTGTCGCAGCGATCGTCTCGCCTGCAAAATTCACCAACAAAATGCGCTCCATCTGACCCTCGGCTCCCTGCTGTTGAGCGTCACTGACTACGTCGCAGAGTTTCCGAACGTCGCTCACAGGCCGGCCGGGCTTGAGCTCGCCGATTCCTTGATCGGTGATTACTGCTATGCCCGTTAGACCGCATGTCAGAGACGAAAGCGGACCGCTGTCCGTCTGTTCGGCGGTGCTCTGAGGCGCTGATGCACTAACCGGCGGTACGACACCACCCGTGTCGTTTCGCCGCTCCACTGAATCAACTCTTTTGCATCCGCCGGCGAGTGACAACAACGCCAGGGCAATTGTCTTGCGCACGCGGTGGGCTATTCGGTCGCCTGAATGGTGAGCGGCTGGGTCAGTCGAATGGTGATGCGACCGCCGCTGGGAATGCACCCATCATAGTTCGCGTTGCGACTGGCGACAACCGCACCGGCAGCAGCACCTGCAGCTCCTCCGATCACGGTTGATTTCGTCTTGTGACCGAGAATCTGCCCGAGCACAGCGCCGATCGCCGCACCGGTGAGGACCTTCTTCGTGTCCGACGCTTGCGATTCCGCTCTCACACGGTCGACCTGTGCATAGATCGTCTCGGCCGTAACAGGATAAGTTCTGCCCCCGAATGTCACCGATATCACTCGCAATCCGATTTCGATGTTCTCGTCGGCCCTTTGACTTTTCTCAAGGCTCGAAATCTCGACCGCGGCTGAAGCGCCAAAGGGGATGACGGTACCATTTGCTCCCATGACTGGATCGGCGATCTGCGCGGTGAATCTGTCGCCAACACTGTTGGTGTTGGTGCAGATACGCTGGCCCGACGATAGTCCGATCTCCGATCCCGACGATATGACTCCGAGCGGCTTCTCCGATCCCGGCGCTGTCACGCGCTCCGTGTTGCCACTCTCCGTCACCCGTTCTGTCGGTTGAGGCGCAGGCGTCGTCTTCACAGGCGCCTTGGCGACCGGCCTCGGCAACGTGCGAACGACGGCGCGGCGCGTTACCGGAGCGGGGGCAGGCTCACTGACAGTTGTCGCCGGCTCCGCGGACACGGGAACATCCTCGAGCTGGGGCTGTGACGACGTGTCCTTGTTAGCGAGGGCGAGATCGTTTGTGAGGCTGGTGTCCTGCGCCAGCACGTCCTCGCTCTTTGGCGTGTCCTTGCAGGCCGCGGCTGCCGCAAGCATTGCGACAGCAACAAGCGTGAAAGAACCTCTGAATTTTGTGTTCATGGCATGAGTTGGTGAAACGAAGGACGCGACGCCGCAGTGAGAATCACCGTGGCGTCGCGTCCAAGGTACTTCCTAGAATCTGGTACGTCCGCCGCGAGACATTCCGCCGCCACCGATACGACCGCTTCCCGGGAACGTCCCAATTACTGGAATGCGGTTGTTGATTGATATCGGACCTCTACCGCGACCGTCGGTACGGGGGTCGCACTGGTCGCCATCCACACCGCCACCGCGAATCACAACGCTGAAGATACCGCCGAGCACACTGCCGATTCCGCCGCCTGAGCGACCCTGAGGCATGTCACCACCGCCACCTGTCGAAGCGACCGGCTGTGGACGCGGGCTCGGAAGGGTTGCCGGATCAACCGGCGCCGGAGCTACTTCTACGGGCTGCGCTTCGACTTCTGTGCTGACATCCGCCGTCTGGACTTCGACCGGAGCAGGAATTCCTTTCGGAGCCGCCCTATGCTTTACCACTCTCTGCGAGTTTGCGATTCGCCTGGGTGCGGGAGGAGTCGTCCGCTCGATGGCGGACACGACCTGACTTCCGGGCGCTTGCTGCGACGCCGCCAGATTGATGGCGTTTGAGGCCGATGCAACCTCGAGATCCTTTTTGAGCTCATCGCTCATGACTGCATTCTTGCTGTTACACGCAGCAACTACCAAGACGCCGGCAATACCTGCCAGGCTGACTAACTTGCGCACTGTATCCTCCGTTTCCCGCTTCAAACGGTCGTCCGGCTTCATAATGAGGTCGGGCCGCCGAAATCGCATACCAATCAGCGCAACGGCTGAGCCATTGCATTTTCCCCCTTGTATCCGGTAAAAACCCGGAATTTTGTCCTAAAACGGTGACAAGTTTGTCTCAATAGGGAGACATGATGACCTCAGCACGATCAAGAATCATTGCCTTCGTCCTCGGCGCTGCTGCTGCAGCTCAGTTCGCCTGCGGACCCGAGGTGCCAAAACCGGTGTCGGAAGCTCAGAGAAAGGCAGTTACCGATTCGCTTCGGCATCTCGTTACCAACACGTACGACTTGTCGAAGCCGAATGTTGTCGGAAGGCTAATGAGCCTGTACCCGGCCACCGGCCCGGTCTACTCGACCAGCGCAGGACACGTTTCGACGACGCGGGCTGAGCTTCAGACCCAGATCGCGGCGTTCTGGCAGTACGTTGGCAGCAACATGCGGAGCCCAGAGTGGGAATGGACGTCCATGTATTTCGACGTCCTTGCCCCCGACGCGGCGGTCATGACCGCCACGTATCGAATTCCGCACATCAATCCTCGCGGCATGCCGCACGTCATCGGAGGCGCCTGGACAGCGGCCTTCGCGAATCGTGGAGGCCACTGGGTCGTCGTACAGGAGCACCTGTCGGACGCACCAATGCCCGCTATGCAGACGCAGCCCTCCGACTCCTCAATGCCCGGTATGCAAATGCAACCGCCGGACTCATCAAAGCCCTGATTAATAGCCCACCTCGACACCTTCTTTCGGCTCGGGAGCGAGACTACTCTCCCGAGCCGCTCGTCTCGATCGAGTTGTTCAGGTCCTCATTGAGTTGCGCGTCACCACTGATGATGGAGCGCCACGAGATATCATTCCCCTTCCTGAAGCCTTTCTTGGTGACCTTGATCCCGTTAGGCGAGATCGACGCGATGTAGGACTGCCCATCGAGCTCGATCTCGCGCTTCAGAACCTTGTCGAGTTTCGTAGCCATTGAATTCCTCCGCTGGGGGGTTCAATTAATGCATCAGAATCACGTATTTGAGAATCTCGCATTACTCCCTTTACATGGAAAGGATGAGCGAAGATCCAACTCAGGCGCAAAGCTATCTGGTCTACGAGTTCGAGCGTCGCGCGTACCCACTGACGACCGACACTTTTTCGATCGGGCGCGACGCCGGGAGCAGAATCGTGATTCGCGAGCCGTCCGTGTCTCGTGTGCACGCAGAAGTGCGGGCAGAAGGCGACGGTTACGTGCTCCATGCCAATGGTCCAAACGGTACGAAACTCAACGGTGCTGCGGTTGGCGCGCCAAAAAAATTGACTGATGGCGATAGCATCGAAGTCGGATCTGCCGAGCTCACGTTTCGTCGCGGCCGGCTGCCGCTCGGAGTCTCGGTAGTCGATCTCAACAGCCCCGCGGGGCACGACCCCGAC
Source organism: Gemmatimonadaceae bacterium (assembly GCA_039921425.1). Taxonomy (GTDB): domain Bacteria; phylum Gemmatimonadota; class Gemmatimonadetes; order Gemmatimonadales; family Gemmatimonadaceae; genus UBA4720. Next base: position 8,863 of record JBDSBT010000047.1, read on the forward strand.
GCGATGACCAAACGGGACACGATTACCAACCCCATCCTGGCTTCAACGCCCAAGAGCGCGGAAAGAAAGAAGGGTACCCCCACCACACTCCTTCTTCTGGTAGTCGTTCTGATTGCGGCGGGATACTTTTTTCTGATGCGTCGGTAAGGTAAAACCCCGCCCGGCGCGACTCGGCCGCCGAGTGGGCGGCAAGCCCCCGGATCTCAAAGAATCCGGGGTTTTTTCTGAGCGGATATCCAACAGAACGGCATTTCGCGACGTATTTGGGGATGAACTTAAGCTCAATGTGTATCAAGCACCGTCTCATAAAGGCCGGTATGGGATCGCTCATATCGGTTGCTGGTATTGCCTGCGCAGCCAATCTCTCTCAGGTAGATGGCGTTCCCGCCGTCGCACCTGCGCCCAACGTTCCATGGATTGCACCGCCCCGGGCACTCAAGCAGGAAGCGCCCGTCGAGAAGTCGGGTGCAGCTATTCCCGCAGACCTCGCGCAGCGGGTCAACCGGCTCACTCTCGCCGATGTCGTGGATCTCGCTCTTCGCAACAATCCGGCGACGCGTGCTTCCTGGGCTCAGGCCCGGGTCGCCGCCAATGTCCTGGGCTCTACGCGCGGTCAGTATCTGCCGACGATTAACGCGACCTCGGACGTGTCGCGGTCCCATTCTCCCGCATCACAGGGTCGCACCACCAGCGACCGAACCATCTACTCGCCGACGATCTCGCTGAATTACCTGTTGCTCGACTTCGGGGGCCGGTCGGGATCGATCGAGGCAGCTCGAGAAAATCTTTTCGCGGCGGACTTGAGCCACAACGCAACACTGCAGAACGTCGTCCTTCAGGCAGAGACAGCATTCTTCTCGTACTCCGCAACCGCAGCCCTGTTGTCCGCAGAGCGTTCGGCAATTGCCGAAGCACAGGCAAATCTCACGTCAGCTCAACAGCGCAATAAGGTCGGGCTCGCAACGATTGCCGACGTTCTTCAATCGCAAACTGCGCTGTCGCAGGAGCAGCTCAACCTCGAGACTATCGAAGGTAATCTTCAGGCAGCTCGAGGCTCGCTCGCTTCAGCGCTCGGACTGCCCGCCAACCTTCCGTTCGACCTTCAAACGATGCCCTCGGCAATTCCGGCGGGAATTGTTTCTCAGACTGTCGATAGCGTGATCAATCAGGCGCTGCAGAACCGTCCCGATCTCGCCGCTGCACGCGCGCAGGCAGCCGCAGCGGCCGCGCAAATCAGAGTTGCGAAATCTGCAGAGTTCCCCGCGTTGACCATTGGAAGCAATGCCGGACGTACGTACGCGTCGCCCTCAACTCTCAACGGGCCGAACTACAGTCTCAGTCTTGGTCTATCTATCCCGCTTTTCAACGGTCTCGCTCGCCAATATGACGTTGGTGCCGCGCAGGCCCGCGCCGAGGCGGCGACGGCGGTGGCAGACCAGCGGAGGCAGGACGTAATAACGCAGGTATTCGTTTCGTACTACGCGCTTCAGACGTCGGGTCAGCGCGTTGCGACTGCGGACCAGCTACTCTCGAGCGCACAACAGTCGGCGCAGGTCGCTGCTGGAAGATATCGCGAAGGAGTCGGAAGCATTCTCGATCTCCTCACGGCACAGAGCGCACTTGCCAACGCACGCGCGCAGCAGGTTCAGTCCCGGTGGCAGTGGTACACGGCGCTCGCACAGCTCGCGCGTGATGCAGGGGTTCTCAGTATTCGCGGTCAGACGCCGTTCACTTTCACGGCCGACCCGGCAGTAAAGCAAGGCCTTCCAAATGTGATCAATCCATGAGCTTTAAATTCAGAACAGTTTTTTTGCCTGGCCTTCTTCTCATCGCCGGAGCGTGCTCCAAACCGGCGCCACCGAAAAGACCACCGACGCCGGTAAGCGTGACGACAGTGCACCGGACGACGATGCCGTACGTCATCAGCAGCAACGGTGTTGTCGAGCCACTTCAGACGGTGTCGATCGAAGCACAGGTTGGAGGCATTCTCAAGAGCGTGTCGTTCGCCGAGGGGCAGGATGTGCACCTCGGGGAAGTTCTGTTTCAGATAGACTCGCGCCCGTACGTCGCGACGCTCAACCAGGCGCGCGCCCAACTTGCGCGTGACGAGGCCCAGGCCGCAAATGCGCGGCGAGAAGCCGCGCGTTACGATGCACTCGTTCAGCAGGGATACGTCACTCAATCGCAAACCGATCAGGCCAGGTCTACCGCGGCTTCAGCGGCGGCGACGGTGGAGGCGGATAGGGCGACTGTCGCGAAGGCGCAGGTAGATGTGTCGAACTGCACCATCCGCGCTCCGATCACTGGACGCACTGGAAGCCTTCTGGTGCGTCAGGGAAATGTCGTGAAGGCAAGTGGCGACCCGCTCGTCGTCATCAACCAGATTCAGCCAATTCTGGTTCGCTTCACTGTTCCGCAGAGTCAGTTCCCGGATATCCAGCGCTACTCCACGGGCAACAAGCTGCTTTCTGTGAAAGCTGCACCATCGGAGGGATCGAGCACTTCTTATGACGGCACTCTGTCATTCGTTGACAACAACGTTGACGCGACGAGCGGAACAGTTCTTCTCAAGGCAAAGTTCGACAATACCGCCGGAACTCTTTGGCCTGGCCAGTTCGTGAAGGTCGCGCTCCAGCTCTATGTCGATGCAAACGCGCTGACGCTGCCATCGGCGGCCGTCATGACCAGCCAGCAGGGCACCTACGTCTTTACCGTCGATGAAAAGAATTCGGCAAAGCAGCAGCCGGTGCAGGTTGCGCGGACCGTTGATTCGCTGGCGGTGATCGCAACAGGCCTTACCGAAGGTGAGAACGTGATTCTCACCGGCCAATCACGGCTGACGAGCGGTTCGAAAGTGTCGATCAAGGGGGCCGGTTCGAGCGGGCCGCCCGGGGGACGAAAACAATGACCGCGATATTCATTCGTCGTCCGGTCATGACCGCACTGGTCATGATCGGTCTTCTGTTTTTCGGGATCAGCTCGTACAAGCGATTACCCGTCAGCGATCTCCCATCGGTCGACTTCCCGACGATCAGCGTCAACGCGAATCTTCCCGGCGCGAGCCCTTCGACGATGGCTGCGGCGGTCGCGACGCCGCTCGAGAAACAGTTCTCGACCATAGCCGGCATCGACAACATGACGTCGCAGAGTTCACTCGGCTCGGCGTCCATCACGATCCAGTTCTCGCTCGATCGCAACATCGATGCAGCCGCACAGGACGTACAGGCCGCCATCTCACAGACGCTTCGAAGCCTGCCGCAGGGAATCCTTCCGCCGTCGTACCGGAAAGTGAATCCGGCCGACCAGCCGATTCTGTATCTCGCACTCACGTCGAAGACGCTGCCGCTCTCGGAGCTCGACGAGTATGGCGAGACATTCATGGCGCAACGCATCTCTTCGGTTCCAGGAGTCGCGCAGGTACAGGTATTCGGCGGACAGAAATACGCAGTGCGGGTTCAGCTCGATCCGACTTCGATGGCCAACCGCGGCATCGGCATCGACGAAGTAGCGACGGCGATCTCTGCGCAGAACGTCAGCTTGCCGACTGGAATCCTCTGGGGCAGCACGCGGGCGTCGACGATTCTGGCAAACGGCCAGCTCCAGGACGCGGGTGAATTCCGGCAGCTCGTTGTCGCGTATCGCAATGGCGCACCGGTTCACCTCGAGGAGCTGGGACAAGTTCTCGACGACGTAGAAAACAATCGTGCGGCGAGTTGGTACAATGGCACCCGCTCGATTGTGCTCGCCGTGCAGCGCCAGCCGGGAACGAACACGGTAGCTGTCGCCAAGAACGTCAAGACCCTGATCGAGTCACTGCAGTATCAGCTTCCGCCGAGTGTGGAGATTCACACTCTGTACGACAGGTCAGTCGCGATTCAGGCTTCGGTGACCGACGTGAAGAAGACACTGATGCTCACGCTGTTCCTCGTCGTGATGGTCATCTTCATTTTCCTGCGGAACATCTCGGCCACCGTGATTCCAAGTCTCGCGCTGCCGATGTCGCTCTTCGGCACGTTTGCGGTGATGTACATCTTTGGCTACTCGCTCGACAACCTGTCGCTGATGGCACTCACATTGGCGGTTGGCTTCGTGGTGGACGACGCGATCGTGATGCTTGAGAACATCGTGCGACACATGGAGATGGGAAAAACTCCGCTCCAGGCGGCGCTCGATGGAGCTGCCGAGGTAGGCTTCACCATTCTGGCGATGACGATATCGCTGACGGCCGTTTTCATTCCCCTTCTATTCATGGGTGGTATCGTCGGCCGGCTGTTTCACGAGTTCGCAGTGACGATCGGAACCGCGATTCTCGTGTCAGGCTTCATCTCACTCTCGCTGACGCCAATGTTGTCGAGCCGGTATCTGCGGCCGCCTTCGCACGAACATGGAAAACTGTTCAACGCGTCGGAAAGGATTTACGAGCGTGTGCTCGGGAAATACGAGTCGAGCCTCGGTTGGGTGATGCTGCATCGCTTCGCGGCGCTGGTGTTCTCGATCGTCATTCTCATCGGGACAGTAGTTCTTTTCAAGCTCGTGCCAACCGGCTTCATTCCGACGGCTGACACGGGACAGATAACTGCGACCGCGGAGTCTGCACAGGGTACGTCGTTCACGCAGATGGTGAAGAACCAGCAACAAGTAGCGGCGATTGTGGCGAAGGATCCGAATATTGCCGGCTTCATGTCAGCGGTTGGATCGGGAAGCGCGAGCGGAAATCAGGGGCGCATCATCATGGGTCTCAGGCCTCACGGTGAGCGGCTCAGCGCCAATGACATCGTAAAGGAGCTTCAACCAAAGTTGATGGGCATTCCTGGCGTGACCGTGTTCATGCAGGTTCCGCCCGCCATCCAGATCGGCGGGCGCCAGTCAAAGAGCCAGTACCAGTTCACCATGCAAAGCCCCGACATCGACGCCCTCGATTCCGCTGCACAGAGGATGGAAGCGAAAATGAGAGCGCTTCCCGAGCTTCAGGACGTAACGAGCGATCTCCAGATAGCGAATCCGCAGGTGAATGTGCAGATCGATCGCGAGCGCGCTGCAACTCTCGGCGTGACTGCTCAGCAGATCGAAGCCGCATTGTACAATGCTTATGGATCGCGTCAGGTGTCCACGATCTTTACGCCGAACAACCAGTACTTCGTCATTATGGAGCTGAAGCCGGAATACCAGCGCGATGTCAGCGCCCTCGGCATGCTCTACATCCGGTCGAACGCTGGTGCGCTGGTTCCCCTGAGCGCCGTCTCATCGATCACCGAAAACGTCGGGCCGCTCTCGATAACGCATGCCGGGCAGCTTCCGTCAGTCACCATTTCATTTAACACAAAGCCTGACGTGGCACTCGGCACGGCGACGAAATCGGTCGAGTCCGCAGCAGCGGAGATAGTTCCCTCAACCGTGACGACAAGCTTCTCGGGAACGGCGCAGGCATTTCAGGATAGCCAGAAAGGACTTCTCGCTCTCCTCTTCCTTGCAATTTTCGTGATCTACATGGTGTTGGGAATTCTGTACGAGAGCTTCATCCACCCGGCGACCATCCTCACCGGTCTGCCGTTCGCCGCATTCGGAGCGCTTTTCGCATTGCTGCTGTTCCACATGGAGCTCGACGTATACGGCTTCGTCGGACTGATTCTCCTTGTGGGTATCGTGAAGAAGAACGCGATCATGATGATCGATTTCGCGCTCGAGTCGGAGCGAAACGAAGGAAAGACACCGGCCGAGGCAATCGTACTTGCCGCGAGCGTGCGTTTTCGCCCCATCATGATGACGACCTTCGCCGCATTCATGGCGACACTGCCGATTGCGATTGGACAGGGTGCGGGAGCCGAGGCACGCAGGCCGCTTGGTGTGGCGGTCGTCGGCGGTCTCGCCTTTTCGCAGCTCGTCACTCTGTATGTGACGCCGGTTTTCTACACTTACTTCGATGAGCTGCCAGGGCATCTGCGTTCATTCACGCAGCGTTTCCGCAGGCGGGCTCTTAAAGAGCCGCGGCCCAGTCTCGCGTCGAAGCTGCCTCAGGTCAATCGGCCAGATTAAGGGACGACAACAACAACGGCCATTACCAACGATTACTTCCCCAGCAGCTCGTCGGCAATCCAGGAAGCGTCATATATCTTTCGCAGCGCTTCGATGATTGCCGAAGAATGAACACTCACGGATCGCATTTTTGCCGGTGACGACAGGAATCTATTGGACACCGATTCGATGTTCCCGTCGAACACAAGTCCGACGATCTCGGAATTCCGATTGATGACCGGACTGCCTGAGTTCCCACCGATGATATCGTTCGTCGATACGAAGTTGAACGGAACCTTGAGGTCGAGCCGGTCTTTGCGATCGATCCACCGTTTCGGAATGATGAACGGATCCTTGTAGTCGAACGATTCAGCGCGATCGTACAACCCGTAGAAGGTGACTTTGTACGGCGCGATCGTTCCATTCATCGGATATCCAGCCGCGACACCATCGCTGATTCGAAGCGTGAACGTCGCGTCCGGCGGAAGCGACGTTCCGTAAACGGCGAACAAAGCTCGTCCCAGTTTCTCGTTGTTCGCAGCGATCACCGCGTTCAACCGGTCAGCGTGCGACTGAACTTCCCGGTTCATGACGTCGATCTTCGTCGCCAGCACGATCATCGGATCGGACGAGCTCGCGACACCTGCCTGACCGCCTTCGACAATCGCTTTGCGGAATGACGCATCGCCGACACGCGTCCCGGCGACAAGCGAGCTTGCTACCTGTTCAGGAGTTCTGCCGGCAAGCGCCGCGGCAAGAAATGGATCGTCTGGCGCAAGCTCTCCCTTCGCGGCACGAAGCTGAGTGGTGAGTGCAAGGCGCTCGTACGTCGTGTCGATTGCCTGTTGGGCGAGCAATGCGGCGCGAATAGTGGTCGCGCCGGCCCCGCGATAAGCTGCGAGTCTCTGCGCGTCCGGCAGCGCCGATTCTCTGGCGATTCGAACGAGCTGGCCACTCATTGTCAGCAAGCGGGAACCGCCTTGACCGCCAGATGGTCCGAAGCTTCGATATCTCCGCTGCGCGTCGAAGGTCGCGAGCTCGCGTTGGGCCACATCGACCGCATCGTAGATCCCGCCGTACTCGGCTCTTGCTTTCGGGTCCGCGGCGATGCGAGCGCGGAACTCGTTTTCGAAGGCTCGCTTCACTGACATCTGCGACGAGTCGGTCAAGCCCGCTCGATATCCCAACGTCGCCTTTCTCGAATTTTCGATGGAGAAAACGTTGTTCTGGTAGCGCCGCCTGGCCTTCGGATCGGTTTTCTCCGTTTCGTGAAAAGCGTTCAGCGCTCGTGCGTATCCAGCGAGCTGCACCGGGTACTGAACGTCACGGAGAAATTCCATCTGCGACAGCGTGAGAAGACGGCCCGTCGATCCTGGATTCCCAACGACGAACACCGGTTCCCCGTCTGCTGCCCCAGACTTGCTCCAGTGGAAATAATTCTTCGCCGCAAATGGCTGATCGTTGACGTACACCCGAAGCAGTCCTGCGTCGAAGTCCCAGCGAGGATAAGTGAAGTTGTCCGGGTCTCCGCCGAAGTTGGCAATTTCTTCTTCGGGTGCAAATACGAGCCGCACGTCATCGAACCGGCGGTATGTGTAGAGGGAGTAGATGCCGCCCTGATAGAGCGAAACGCCCTGACAGGTAAGTCCGGTCTTCCGGGCGCATTCATTCTGTATCTGACCGATGATCGTGGATCGCTGCGTGGCGGCTAGCTCCGGAGTAGCCGCCGTCACTGCCGCATTGACGCGAGCCGTTATATTCTCGATCGACTCGAGCTGGTCTACATGCATACCCGCGCACTTCTTCTCTTGGCGAATGTTCGCCGCAGCAAACCCTGTCTCGATGTAATTGGTGTCCTTAGGCGAGACTCCATCTGCGCAGTCTCTAACGCAATGGTGGTTTGTAAGCACCAGTCCTTTTGAAGACACAAAGGAGGCCGAGCAATTTGGCGTTCTGACGGACGCGAGCCGCGCGTTGTCGAGCCAGGCCTGATCGGGCGTAAATCCGTAGCTCTTCTTCCAGTATTCGAGGGGAGGTGCGTCGAACGTCCACATCGTGCCGAACTGGGGCCTGTATCCCACCGCCCCGAACGTGACCGGAGCCGGCGGAGTGGACGAGGACGTCGTTGTTGTAGCTATTGAGGAAGAGCAAGCGGTGCAAACGACAGCGACGGAAACCAGCGACAGCAGGCGCGCGATGGTCATGGCTCGTTGGGCGAATGGGGGTAGGCGTATACTTACGAACTATCCGCGAACTATCAAGCCAGAAGAGGAGGCAGAGAGAATCCCCGCAGTTCCACCTTCCCCTTAAATCGGCCTCAGCTTTTCTCAGCGGGGTTTGCTTTTTTCAGCGCGCTCAGCGGTAAAAGCAGTTCCTGTGGTTCAGCTGGTGAACCTTTCGAGAACCTGCGCCTCTAGCGCTTCTCTCAAAGGCTCGAGCTCGATCTTTTCGAGGACATCTGCGGCAAATGCATACGTGAGCAGGCGTCTCGCCTGCGACGTGCTGATTCCGCGGCTTCTCATATAGAAGAGAGCCGTCTCGTCGAGCCGCCCGACGGTCGCACCATGCGTGCACTTCACGTCGTCAGCATAGATCTCGAGTTGCGGCTTCGTATCGATACGAGCTTCGGCCGAAAGCAGAAGGTTGTTGTTGCTCTGCTTCCCGTCGGTTTTCTGAGCTTCGGGGTGCACGTAGACCTTCCCGTTGAACACACCGTGCGAGCGTCCGTCGAGAATTCCCTTGTACAGCTCGTGACTCGGGCAATTTGGCGCAACGTGCTCGATCCGCGTCTGGTGATCGACGTGCTGATTTCCGTCAACCATGTAGAGTCCGTTCATCACCGCTTCGGCGGCGTCACCGGCAAGTGTCGTATAAACGTTGGTCCGCGATAGCGCGGCACCCGTCGCAAAAGAGAACGACTCGTAGCGGCTGTCGCGCGCCTGATGAACCTGAAGTGTCCCAACGTGGAAAGCGTTCTGGCTTTCACGTTGAAGCTTGTAGTGACTGAGATGCGCGCCGTCGGCGACGAATACCTCGGTCACCGCATTCGTCAGGTACACATCGGCACCAAGAGTCACATGACTCTCGATAATCGTCGCCTGCGAATGACGCTCGGCAAAAAAGAGATTGTGCGTGTACGTCGCCGCGCCCTCGGCTCCCGGATCCGACACGAACACGAGGTGAATCGGCTTGTCGGCAACGCTGTCTGCTGCAAGACAAATCACGGCACCGTCGGCCGCGTGCGCGGTGTTGAGCGCGGTGAAGCTCCCGCTCTCGGGAGTCGCCAGCTTCGCGAAATGTCTCCTGATCACTTCGCTGTCGCTTTCGATTTCCGACGC
>JBDSBT010000048.1:0-15672 GCA_039921425.1 Gemmatimonadaceae bacterium
GTGCGGTCACGAGCCGAGACAAGGTCAAGGGCGCAGTGATCGGCGGTGTTGCCGGCGCAGTGCTAGGCGGCGTGCTTGGTAACAACGTAGACAAGTCGCGACGTTAGAAGTTTGGATTGAGAGAGGAAAAAGCCCCCGTGCGAAAGCGCGGGGGCTTTTTTCAGCCATTCCGGCAGTAGAATTTCAGGATGTGTGAAATGAAGACCGAATATCACAAAAATGGGGCTGTCCATTTGTCCCACACATACGTCCCGCAGGTGAGACACGCGGTCCCGAAAAGCTCATTAAAGGTGAGCTAAATGCCGCTGGGGGATGCTGTTCCGCATCTTGCTCTCGACATTAGATTAGAGCCATGTCGAGTGAGCCTATCACGAGTGCCTTCAACGATGGCTACATCGCTGAGGCCTACGAGTCATTCCGGCGTGATCCGTCGTCGGTAGAAGAGTCGTGGCGTCAGTTCTTCCGGTTCGCCGAATCACTCTCGGGAGCCACGCAAACGTCATCGGGGATCCCGTTCGAAAAGACCGATGCGTCGCTCCTCCGAAAGGTCGCCGCTTCTGCCTCGCTCGTGCAATCGATTCGTGCTTTCGGTCACCTCGCCGCTCATATCGACCCGCTCGGAAACACACCTCCGGGCACGTCCGAGCTGACGCTGGAGTTCCACGGACTCGGTGACGACGATCTCAAGACAATTCCCGGAGAAGCGCTTGGCTTTCGCGATGCGACGGCCGCTGAAGCGGTAGACCGGCTCCGGAAGCTCTACTCGAGCAACGCAGGATTCGAGTTCGATCATCTCGGTGAAGCGGAAGAGCGGGAGTGGCTTCGTGAGCAGATCGAGAACGGAAGGATGCAGGAACCACTGTCGGCCGACGAAAAGAAAGCCGTTCTTCGCCGCCTCACCGAAGTCGATGGACTCGAGCGATTCCTCGGACGTGCATATCAGGGCTACAAGCGGTTCTCGATTGAGGGAATCGACATGATGGTCCCGATGCTCGACACGGTGATCGAATCGGCAGGGAGACTGGGCACGCGAGAAGTGGGAATCGCCATGGCGCACCGGGGACGCATCAACGTTCTCGCCCACGTTCTCGGTAAGCCGTACAAGACGATCTTCGGTGAGTTCGAAGGAAAGCACCCCGACTCAAACGCCGAGAGCGAGACTGGCGACGTGAAGTACCATCTCGGGTTTACGGGAAAGCGAAAGGTCGGCGACAATGAAGTCACGGTGTCGCTGATTCCAAATCCGAGCCACCTCGAAGTAGCGAACCCGGTGCTCCAGGGCGTCGCGCGCGCTCGCCAAACGCTGCTCTCCAACGGAAAGGCACGCGACGAAAATTGCGTCGTGCCGGTGTGCATTCACGGTGATGCCGCGTTCCCTGGAGAAGGTATTGTCCCGGAAACGTTCAACCTGTCACGACTGCGCGGATATCGTGTCGGTGGCACGCTTCACATCATCGCGAACAATCAGGTCGGATTCACGACCGATCCCATCGATGCCAGATCGACGCATTATGCAAGTGATCTCGCGAAAGGGTTCGAGGTGCCGATCGTTCACGTAGACGCGGAAGACGCGAACACGTGCATTCGCGTGATGCAGCTAGGCGTCGAGTATAGGGTCAGATACGGAAAGGATTTTCTCGTCGACCTCGTCGGGTACCGGCGCCACGGGCACAATGAGACGGACGAGCCGGCGTTTACGCAGCCGGCGATGTATTCGCAGATCAAGATCCATCCTTCGCCGCGCGAAGTGTGGGGACAGCGTCTCGTAGAGGAAGGGATCGTAACTACGGAAGACGTGAAGACGCTCGATGCGGAGATCGCGGCATTCTTCGAGAAGATTCAGAGCGGTGCTTCTGCCAGTGACGGAGAAAACCATTCACCCGGCCAGGTCGTTATTCCGTCCGACGGGTCGAGCGCGGAAGGAACCACGAATCCGTTGCCAAGTGGCGAGCAGCTTGTCGCGCTGAATGAACAGCTCCTGGCGTGGCCGCAGACATTCGCACCGAACGCAAAGCTTGCGAAGACGCTTCAACGGCGCCGCGATGCTATGGGGAAAGCCGGGGGAATCGACTGGGGCCATGCTGAGGCGCTCGCGTTCGCATCCCTGCTCGTGGAAGGGCAGGCGATCCGCATGAGCGGACAGGATGTGGAACGCGGAACATTCTCGCACCGTCAGGCAGTTCTTCATGATGCGGAGACCGGCCAGACGTACACGCCGCTCGAGCATCTGCCTGAGGCGAAGGCAAAGTTCGAGATCTACAACAGTCCGTTGTCAGAGACAGCGGTGCTTGGCTTCGAGTACGGCTTCAGTACGGCCACTCGCCAGGCGCTTGTCTTGTGGGAAGCGCAGTTCGGGGATTTCGTGAACGTCGCGCAGCCGATAATCGACCAGTTCATCGTGTCCGACCATGCGAAGTGGGGACAGGATTCAGGCGTGACTCTGCTGCTCCCCCACGGCTACGAAGGACAGGGTCCGGAGCACTCGAGCGCGCGTCTCGAGAGATTCCTTCAGTCGGCCGCTGAGTCGAACATGTATGTGGCGTATCCGTCGACGCCGGCGCAGTACTATCACATACTCCGCCGGCAGGCGCTGCGTGGAAAGCGTCGTCCGCTGGTGCTGATGCAGCCGAAGAGCCTGCTCCGGATGCCCGAGGCAGCGTCGCGGCTGAGTGATCTCACAGACGCGTCGTTCATGCCGGTGATCGATGATGCAGCGGTAATGGAGTCGCGTGAGCACGTGAAGCGTCTCGTGTTCTGCACCGGGAAGATCTACTACGATCTCGTTGCGCGTCGCGCTCCGCATGTCGCGCTCGTGCGAGTCGAAGAGCTATATCCGTGGCCGAATGCGAGCGTCGAGAAGATCGTCGATCTCTATCCGTCAGTCGAGGAAGTCGTGTGGGCGCAGGAAGAGCCGAAGAACATGGGAGCATGGACGTACGTCGCGCCGCGTCTCCGTGTGTCCACCGGTAACTCTCTCATTGTCCGCTACGTTGGTCGTCCGGAGCGTGCGAGTCCAGCCGAGGGTTATGGGTCAACGCACAAGGCGGAGCAGGAGCGGATCATTGCGGAGGTCGTTTCTTCGATGGAGCCGGCCGCCGGCTCGAGACGCCGGAGCGCGGTGGCCGGTTAGTAGTCGGTAGTTCTCTCCAACCCAAAGAAGGCAGATGAAGCGAGCGGTACTTACTCTTGCGGCGTTAGTGTCGGTCGTGGCGCCGCGTTTTCTGCATGCGCAGGAACGCGGACCGAGGCGGGTTCTCGTGATCGCGGCGCATCCAGATGATGAAGACACGCAGCTCATCACGTGGCTTCAGCGTGGTCGTCGCGCCGAAACGGCTTATCTCTCGCTGACGCGAGGTGACGGCGGACAAAACCTCATTGGAAACGAGCTAGGCGAACAGCTCGGCGTCATCCGTACCGAAGAGTTGCTGGCCGCCAGGCGTGTAGACGGTGCGCACCAATTCTTCACTCGAGCCTACGATTTCGGATTCTCGAAGACTGCCGAGGAAACTTTCGCGCACTGGCCGAAGGATTCTGTCCTGGGCGACGTAGTTACGGTCGTCCGGTCGTGGAGGCCGCAAGTGATCGTGGCGGTGTTTTCCGGCACTCCAAAGGATGGACATGGACAGCACCAGGTGTCCGCGATACTTGCCAAGGAGGCTTATGAAAGCGCGGCCGCGGATACGCTACGATTTCCGGTAAGCAAGTTTGGTTCGCCCTGGACTCCCCTGAAATTCTATCGCTTCGCGAGATTTGCGTTGGCGGAGCCAACGATCCAGATCAACGTTGGAGAGTACAACCCCAGACTTGGAAAATCATACGCCGAAATTGCGGCCGAGAGCCGATCTCAACACAAATCGCAGGGCTTTGGATCGCTTCAACGGAAAGGCCCCGTGTTGGACATGTTGAGAAGGGAATCGACGCGCGTCAACGAAAGCACTCCGGCGACATCCGAGAAATCAATATTCGACGGAATTAAGGAAACGCCAAAATCGAAGTCATCGTCGGTCGGTCCGATTCTCGATTCAAACCCTGACATCTCCCTCGAGGCAATTGCCGACCGGCAATATCTCGCAGTCGGCGACAGCGCGCGCGTGATTGCCACTCTGTATAACCGGAGCGCCGAGCCGGTGGTGGTTACGCTGGCGGATCAGGCAAGGGCGACCAGAGTGGCGGCCGACAGCAGCTATCATTGGACTTTCTTTGTTCATGGGGAAGTCATCACTCAACCGTGGTGGCTGGCTACTCCGAGAAACGGAGACCTTTTTTCTCCGAAGCTTACCGTGTTCCGTGATACCACACGATGGGACCTCACGCCGGAGGATGAGCGTGAGAAGCACCAATGGGTATCGGTCAACGTCGCATCGTCTGGGAACCATTTCGCGCGGGTTCGAGCGCCGGTCGTCTATCGGTATGTCGATCCTGTTCGCGGCGATATCCAGAGACCCCTTGCTGTGGCGCCTGCGCTTAGTCTCGCGCTCGATCGAACCGTTGAACTGGCGCGAGGCAACACGCCTCTCGAAAGGTTCATTAATGTGAAGCTGCGGTCCGCGGTGATGTCACCACGTCCGGTGACGGTCACGCTCACACTTCCCACCGGTCTCTCGGCGGATTCGATGACGCGAAGCGTCACCATCGACTCGGCAGGGTCGCGAACGGTGACTTTCCACGTGCACGGAAACCTTGCGCCCGGCAGGCATGTGGTTAGCGCTGCTGGCACGATGGACGGAAAGACTTATTCGAGCGGATATATCCCGATCGAGTATGAGCACATCACGCCGGAGCGGATATATCGTCCATCATCGCTGGTGGTCAGCACAGTCGACGTCGCGGTGCCGGCAAATCTCAGAGTCGCGTACATCCGTGGCGTTGGTGATAACGTCGAGCCGACGCTGGTTCAGCTTGGAATCCCGGTAACCATCGTTCAGCCCGCAGAGATTCCGACTGTCGATCTTTCGAAGTTCAACACAGTTGTCGTAGGCCCGCGCGGGTACCAGGCGAGCAGGGAGCTGATTGACAACAATCCGTATTTACTCGCGTACGCAAAGAATGGCGGAACCCTCGTCGTTCAATACGGACAGTACGAAATGATGAGGCCGGGGCTGATGCCCTATCCGGTAACAATCTCGCGCCCAGCCGATCGCATCACCGAAGAAGTCGCACCGCTAACGATCATTGATGCCGCATCGCCGGCGTTCCACTACCCGAACAAGATCACCCAGGCGGATTTCAATGGCTGGGTTCAGGAACGCAGTCTTTACATGCCGCACACGTTCGACTCCCACTATCACGCTTTGATTTCCGGCAACGATCCTGGCGAGCCGGCAAACAGCGGAATGATTCTCGTCACGCCGTATGGAAAGGGCGTATACGTCTACACCACACTCGCCTTCTTCCGCCAGCTCCCCGCGGGTGTTGCAGGCGGCACGAGGTTGTTTGTAAATCTTCTCTCCATGAAGGCACCAGGCAAATGAAACGCGCGCTCGCATTGATGGTGGCTGCAGCTTTGATGCTCGCCTGCTCGAGCGACAAGCGCACGGTCCTGACGGTCTACTCGCCGCACGGTCCTGAACTCCTCGGCTCCCTCGAAAAGAGTTTTGAAAAAACACACCCCGACATCGACGTGCAGTGGGTGGACATGGGATCGCAGGAAGTGCTCGATCGAATCAGGGCCGAGAAGGACAATCCGCAAGCGGATGTGTGGTTTGGGGCGCCGGCGGAAGCATTCGACAGAGCGACGAAGGAGAATCTCCTCGATCCGTATATCCCAACCTGGTCCAATGCTGTCGCAGTAGAAGGACGCGACGCGGCCGACCACTGGTACGGCACGTACCTCACGCCCGAGGTCATCGCGTACAACACGCAGGTCGTGAAACGTGAAGACGCGCCAAAGGATTGGGACGAGGTTCTCGATCCAAAGTGGAAGGGCAAGGTCCTGATTCGCGATCCGATCGCATCGGGAACGATGCGCGCGATTTTCGGAGCGATCGTGGCCCGGTCGATGACAAAGACCGGCTCGCCGGAGCAAGGCTACGAATGGCTCAGAAAGCTCGACGCCAACACCCGGGAGTACACTCTCAATCCGACAATTCTCTACCAGAAGCTCGGGCGCCAGGAAGGCGTAATTACACTGTGGGACATGCCGGACATCGCGACGCTGCAGCAGCGCTTCAAGATTCCCGTCGATTACATCATTCCCTCGAGCGGAACACCATTGCTCGTTGATGGAATCGCAATCGTGAAGGGCACAAAGCACCCGAAGGAAGCGAAGATGTACTACGAGTTCGTCACGACGGCTGAGGCAATGAGGGATGCGGCCCTAAATCATCTCAGGATTCCTGCGCGCACCGACATTCCGAGAGACTCGTTGCCGCAATGGATTCGCGACGCTTACTCGAAGATCAAGCCGATGGAGGTCGATCGCAAAATGATGGCCGAACATCTGAACGAGTGGATGAAGTACTGGGATGCGAATATCAGAAACAGCAGGCGAGGCAAGTGAGCGCTGGCTCACTAGAGCTCAAAGGAGTTACCCGGGCCTTCGGCGATCACGTCGCAGTCAACGACATCTCGTTCGAGGTCCCATCTGGTGAGCTGGTAGCACTCATCGGAGCGTCCGGCTCGGGCAAGACGACGACGCTTCGAATCACTGCCGGCTACGAAATGCCCGACAGTGGAAGCGTGATGTTCGACGGTCGCGACATCACGAGCCTTCCTCCGCAAAAGCGCGGATTTGGAATGGTGTTCCAGCATTACGCGCTGTTCCCGCACATGACGGTCGAGCAGAACGTCGGCTTCGGTCTGGAAGCGCGAGGGGTGGGGAAGCAGATGCGCCTCGACAAGGCGCGTGCGGCGCTCGACGCTGTGGGACTTCAGAAAGCCGGCCCCCGATCGATCCAATCGCTGTCGGGCGGCGAACAACAGCGCGTTGCATTGGCGCGCGCGCTTGTCATCGAGCCGAAGGCGCTTCTAATGGATGAGCCGTTGTCGAATCTCGATCCGACATTGCGACAAAGCACCCGTGACGAGTTGCGCTCAATGCTCCATCGCGTTGGCGTTCCAGCCCTATTCGTCACACACGATCAGGAAGACGCGTTCGCCGTCGCCGACAGAATCGCTCTGATTCGCAAAGGCATTCTGCTTCAGATTGGTACGCCCGAGGACCTTTACGACCGGCCGTCATCGCTCGGAGTTGCCAGCTTTATCGGTCGAGCGACAATTCTGCCCGCTGAAGACCTGGGCGACCGAGTTGGCGTCACGATTGCCGGCCAACGGAGAGAGTTCGGTGCCAGCAAGCCGAACGGACAAGCCGGGAAGCTCAACTCGCCTCACGTTGTGTTGCGACCCGACGCGCTCGAGATTGCGCGCGATGGCGACGATGCGGCTTGGCGCGGAGAAGTCGTCAACCGGCGATTTACAGGCGGAAGCGCCGTCTATCGCGTGAAGGTTGGTGAAGGAACTGTGCTCGAGGTCGAGTCAGGAGAAATGGGACTACGCGAAGGTGACCCGACCGGTGTGCGAGTGAGCCGAGAGCCCCTGCCAATGGTTGCCGGGGAGTAACTCCCTTAAATGAAACAGGGCGACAATCGCCGAAGTCTTTTTCTGGCGCTGCCGGTACTCGCACTTCTCGTGTGGACCGTCGCGTACCCGAACGTCGCGGTAATTGCCGGCAGCTTTGAAGACGGGCTCGGCCATTGGCGCGAATTCGTCGACAGCCCCGCCGACAGAGAAGCGCTATGGACAAGCATTGTCATATCGCTGGCGTCGGTTGTCGCCTCACTTGGGATTGGAGTGCCGCTCGCGTTTCTACTGAGCCGATTCGAATTTCCCGGTCGCAGGATTTTGCGCGGCGTAGCGACGCTTCCTGCTGCGTTACCGCCCCTTGTCGGCGTAATCTCTTTTCTGTTCCTGTATAGCGAAAGCGGCGTCGTAACCCGCGCGATTCAGTACTTTTTCGGAATGGCGGAAGCGCCTTGGCGCCTGCAGGGAGTTTCTGCGATCATCTTCGTGCATGCGTACACCATGTACGTGTATGTCTTTCTCTTCGTCTCGGCCGGTCTCGAGCGATTTGATACGACTCTCGATGAAGCGGCTTCGGGCCTGGGAGCAAACGGCTGGCAGCGCCTCCGTTATGTCACGCTTCCGTTGCTCACGCCGGCACTCGCGGGTTCGATGCTCCTCGTATTCATGACATCGCTCGGTTCGTTCTCCGCCCCATACGTTTTTGGTGGTGGAATCCGCGTGCTGGCTACGCAGATCGTGTCGTCGAAGCTCAATGGATCGCTCGGTCTCGCTTACGTCGAGACCACCGTACTCGCACTGAGCGCCGTCGCCGGCCTCGCATTGTTCCGCTGGCTGGAGCGAAAACGCAAATACACATCCTCCGGAAAAGGCTCGACTACGCGACGAGTGATCAAATCGCGCCGGGTGCAGGTCGTTGCGGCGCTGTTGGCAACGATAACAGTGATCGTGCTCGTGCTGCCGCACCTGATGATCATCCTTGTGTCGTTCGCAGTCGATGGCGCATGGACGACACAGGTGATGCCACCGGAATACACGCTCGACAACTATCGGCGACTTTTCTCGGAGGCCGAACTGTGGCGACCGATGGTCAACAGCCTCTCGATGGCCGTCATTGCGACAGCGGCCAATCTGATCGTCTGCTTTGTCGCGGCATACCTGATCGTGCTCAGAAAGTTCAGCGGACGGAAAACACTCGAAGTTCTCGTTGCGCTTCCGTGGGCGATTCCGGCGACAGCCATCGCGCTCGGCCTTGCTGCCACTTTCAATCGCAATGACCTGTTCAGCGCGCGGATTCTGATAGTCGGCACATTCTGGATTCTGCCGCTCGCCTATTTTGTCCGCGGGATTCCGCTTGTATCGACAGCTATCGAAGGCTCGCTGCGACAACTCGATCCCGCGCTCGAGGATGCCGCGCGCGGGCTGGGCGCATCGTGGTGGCTTACGATGAGGAAAGTCGTTCTTCCCGCTGCGCGGCCCGGTCTCGTTGCCGGAGGTCTACTCGCTGCGGTGACAGCAGTTGGCGAGTTCGTCGCAGGTGTAGTTCTGTACACGCACTCGAACCGGCCGATCTCGATGGAGATTCTCGCGCAGCTGCGACAGCTCGCTTTTGGAACAGCGTCTGCGTACAGCGTGCTGCTGATTTTGCTGGTTCTCGTAATGACGATGACTGCGCGCAGCTTCGAAGAGAGGATGGCATAATGACAGCGGCGCGGCCGAGGGTCGTGATTGTTGGTGGGGGATTTGGTGGACTTGCAGCGGCCAAGGCCCTCAAGCGCATCGACGCTGATGTGACGGTCATCGACCGAACGAACTACCACCTCTTTCAGCCGATGCTGTATCAGGTGGCGACAGCCTCTCTTGCACCGAGCGACATCACAGCGCCTATCCGTTTTGTCCTGAGAAGACAGAAGAACGTGACTGTACTTCTGGCCGAGGTAATAGCGATCGATGTCGAGAAGAAAACAGTCCGCATCGACTCTCCCATAGAGGACATCTCGTACGACTTTCTCATTGTCGCATCGGGAACGCGGCATTCGTATTTCGGTCACGCTGACTGGGAGAGGTTCGCCCCGGGCCTGAAAGGCATCGAGGACGCATCGGAGGTGCGCCGCCGATTTCTGCTGGCGTTCGAAAACGCCGAGAAGGCGCTCGATCCGGCAGAGCGCGACGCTTACCTGACGGTTGTGGTGGTTGGAGGAGGTCCGACTGGAGTGGAACTCTCGGGAGCCCTTCCTCCGATCGCGAAAAAGGCGCTCTATCCTGATTTTCGAAACATCGATACGCGAAAGACGCGCGTGATTCTCGTTGAAGGCGGGCCGCGAATTCTTCCGTCGTTTCCGACCGAGCTGAGTGACATTGCCTCCAGGAGTCTGAACGAGATCGGTGTTGAGGTGCGAACGAACTCGATCGTCACTCACATCGATGCCGATTCAGTCGATGTCGGAACTGAGCGCATTCCTGCTCGAACCGTTTTCTGGGCCGCGGGAAATGAAGCGTCACCGCTTGGACGAATGCTCGGAGTACCGACCGACCCGGCGGGGAAGGTCCTCGTTTGCGAAGATCTGTCGATACCTGGACACCAGGAAGTGTTTGTCGCAGGAGACCTTGCGCATGTGTTGCGCGAGGACGGCAGGCCGGTGCCGGGAGTTTGTCCCGCGGCCAATCAGGAAGGTACGCTGGCAGCGAAGAACATTATTCACCTGTTGAGGCGTCAGCCCACTCGGCCGTTTCGCTATTTCAACAAGGGCGATCTCGCGGTCATCGGAAGGTCGCGTGCGATCGCCGATTTTGGAAAAGTTCATCTGAGCGGATTCATCGCCTGGCTGCTGTGGCTGTTCGTCCACATCATGTATCTGGTTGGCTTCCGAAACCGCGTGATCGTCTTCATCGAGTGGGCGTACAACTACTTCACCTATCAGCGCGGAGTCAGAGTGATCACCAACGCCGAAAGGGAATTGTCTCTATCGCCCACCTCCTCCACCACCACCGCCGCCTCCGCCTGAT
Organism: Gemmatimonadaceae bacterium; assembly: GCA_039921425.1. GTDB lineage: Bacteria > Gemmatimonadota > Gemmatimonadetes > Gemmatimonadales > Gemmatimonadaceae > UBA4720. The sequence goes on from JBDSBT010000048.1 coordinate 10,525, forward strand.
GATCCTCCCCCGCCACCGCCCGAACTGCTTCCTGGCGGAGTGGAGGCCGAAGAAATACTCGAGCTCAGGCTGTGTCCGATCTCGCTGGAGAAGTTTCCCAGGTTCGAGATCGGACCGCGACCGGCGTACCATCCCATGTTGTTGGCAGCGGCTGCAGCTGCCGCCGCGCCGGCTGCGACAGTGAACTTCTTCGTCCACGCGTCTTCCACGCCGAGAGCGACAGCGAACGGCAGCATTGCTTCGTAGCGCTTTGCATCGAGCACGGGCCCATCCGGCCCACGCATGCTCGCAAGCTCCTGCTTCTCAGCCACCTTCATGTAGAGCTTAAGCCCTTCGATTTCATCGAGAAGCTTGCGTCCTTCGAGCGTCGGAGCGCGAACGAGTCGTGCGAAAACTACGAGAGAGAGAAGAGCCAGCGCCATCACGGCGATGATGACGGGAATTCCGAATCCACCGGAGCCGACGAAGGCTACGATGCCTGTGACAAGAACAATGAGAAACGCGATACCTACTTTTGTCCCGTTCAGGTTGAAGAACCCGGGCTGATATTCTTCTTTCAGCAAGTTCTTGTGGAGGTCGCGCGCAGCGGAGACAATCGCGGCATTCGTGTTCTTCAGAACCAAAGTGTTAGTGCCACCGGGAAACAGTCCTGCCAGAAGAGTCCTCTGGCCAGCCGAGAGCTGAGCTAACGGAGGCTCGTCCACATGCTCGAGGCTCCATTCATCTCCCAGAAAGTGGTCTTCCTTGTGAATCCTGAGACGGCCAGCCACTGCGAGGGCGAGAACATCTCCCGTAAAGCAGCGCATGTCGTAGCCCATGTTTTCCATGAATCTGAGGCCCGCCGGCGTTTGTCCATTGCGAGGCTCGTAACGCGCGATGACAACCCCTTGCTGTGGATCGCGCCCGACGCTCTGCCACTGTCGCACCATGTACAGAAGCAGAAGTACCAGTCCGGCCAGCGCGACGAGAATGCCGCGATTGTCCATGAGCATCCACCGAACGCGTTCGCCCTGGGTGGGCTGGTGAATCAGCCCCTTTGGGAAAGTCAGAACGATCGTCAGGCCTTCATATGCGCCGAGACCCTGGGTCAACCGGTATCGCGCAACACCCGGCTCGGGCAGATCCGCTTTATACGTCGTTCCCTTCGCTCCCTGGCGTCCGGTGTATCCCTCAGCGTGCATGCTCGCAACGGGCACCGCTCCAGGAAGGCGCACGACCACCGTCGCGCTTTCAACCGGGAAAACCCAGCCGGTCCCGATAGCGTTCCAGTAGAGTTCATCGTGGTCGGGAAAAAATCCGAGCTGTCGAGTCGTTCGGTAGTGCAGCGTATAGGTGTAATCCGCCGGGGCAGGAAGAAATGCGTCGTTGCCGGTGTTGATGCGGACACCATTCGTCATCTTCTCCGTGAACCACGGCTCGATCACGTCGTTGCGCTGAACACCCAGCACCTGGAGATCGACGCGCACGCGATTGCCAAGACGATCCTGATATCGCGTAGGGAAGTCCCGATAGATCCCTCGGCGAATCTGATTCCCTTCCGCGTGAACCTTGATCATCTCCGTCACGTCGAGGCTTCCATCGGCGTGAACTTCTATCTGGCTGTTGTAGGAGATGATTCTTTCCTGTGCCTCGAGCTTCGAGACAAGCACGAGCGCCGCGAGCGCAACGAGAATTTGTTTCATCGTCAAAGCGCCACGTTCACGACCGGGCGATCACTCTCGTCGGCCGAGAAGAATTCGGTTTCGGTGAATCTGCCGGTGTGCGCGACGAGCATGTCCGGAAAGCGTTGAATCCGTGTGTTATAGTCACGAACCGCGCCGTTATAGAAACGTCGTGCGTACTGAAGGTTGTCTTCGATTTCGACGAGGTCCCGCTGGAGTTGCAGGAAGCGTTGATTGGCCTTCAGATCGGGATAGGCCTCCTTGAGCGCCAGAATCTGCGTGAGGCCTTTCTCGAGTGCGGCCTCGGTTGCGCCCAGCTTTGCGGGACTCGTGGTCGTCATCGCCTGCGCGCGGAGCTCAGTGACGCTCGTCAGCACGCCCTTCTCATAGCCTTTATATCCCTCGACTGCCGCGACGAGCTGGGGCACGAGATCGTGTCGTTTTCGCAGCTGGACGTCGATGTCGGCCCAGGCAGCGCGCACCTGATTGCGAAGTCGCACCTGCGCGTTGAACGAGAATACACCCCACCCAACTATGCCTATGGCAATCAGGATCAAGGGAATGAACATTAGTCCTCGGGTCTAGGCTGCGACTCCTTCTACGACTGGCGCTGCCTTGGTGTTTCGTCCGTCATCTACGCCAAGCACGAGGAAGAGAGAGCACAGCACGAGCGATGCCGACGTAAGAAAGGGCACGGCGCGCCCGAAATGATCGTACGAAAAGCCTGCCCATAACGGAATGATCACACGTGAGAGCCCACCATAGGTCTGCTGCACGCCCATGTACAAACCGCGCTCGTTGCTAGGTATGACTTTCGAAAGCAGCGACGTCACACACGGAAAGGTGAAAGCTGTTCCAAGTGGCACGAGCGCTATGCCGAGGGCAAGTAGAACGTAGTTGTGCACGAAGGGATACGACGCGAGGCCGGCGGAAAGCAGGACCAGACCTATCCGCGCGAGCCGAGCTTCACCGTATTTCTCAACCGCCCAACCCAGTACTCCGGCGCGCGTGATTACCGAGATGATTCCGATGTAAGTAAAGAAGATCCAGACTTTCTGTTCCCCGATTCCGAACTGATCGGCGAGAAAAAGCGGAAGAATCGCGGTGACTGCCGAAAACGAGCCCATCGCGATTGCATAAATCCAGATGAGCCGAGGTCCGGGCTCTTTCGCATGCGAAATCACTCGCAGGATCGCTTCACGCGAGGCATTTGGCCGTCTGGTCGCGGTACGTGCATCGTCCATATCGCGTGACTCATCCAGGTATTTCCAGGCAAATACCATATTGATCAGGCACAACCCTGCCGCCATCAAACCGGGTCCGCTGTGTCCGGCAAGCAGGGCGAGAGAACCCATTGGCGGGCCAAGCGCGACGCCGAAATTGGTCGCGGCCGACAACCATCCGAGTGCCTTCGCGCGGTTCTGCGGCTCCGTGGCGTCGGCGACATACGCTTGAATGACACCGACAGTGCCACCACCGGCTCCCTGAACCAGTCGCGACAGCAAGAGCAGCCACAGGCTGTTGGCAAATGCGAAGACCACATATGCAATCGCTGCGGCGCCAAGCCCGACAAGCAGAGCCGGCCGCCTTCCGTATTTGTCAGAGAAGCGCCCCCATAGGGGAGCGCTCAACAGCTGTGCCGCTGTGAACGACACCACCATCACCGTCACCATCATCGAGCCAGCGCCCAGCTTCCGCGCGTAGAATGGCATGAGAGGGAGCACCATGAGGAGCCCCACCATGTCCACAAACGCGGTGATGATCAGGATGAGCAACTTCTTGAACACGACCTACTCCCCGGTTTTGCCCAGCGCCGCCGGCGGAACTGCGCGGCCGACGACCCCCGCGAGTGCGATGATGGTCAATGCGTACGGAATCATCTCAATGAACTGAGACGGAATGAGCTGGTTTCCCTGAAGCTGAATCTGCAGCGTCTCCGCCGCCGCGAAGAGAAGGCAAGCCAGTGCAGCGCGCGCAGGATCCCATCTTCCAAAAATCACCGCAGCTACCGCGATAAATCCACGGCCAGCGGTCATCTGATCGGTGAACTGATGCTGGTCGAGCGCGAGAAACACTCCGCCGAGCGCTGCGAGCATCCCCGAGATGGCAACGGCGATGTAGCGAACCTTCTTGACGCTTACGCCGACGCTTTCCGCCGCGTCGGGATGTTCCCCGACCGCTCTGACTCGCAGGCCGAATGGCGTTCGGTAGAGAAAAAAGGCGAGAACCGGCGCGGCGACGACGCCCATCCATACCAGTGGATTGTCGAAGCCGTGCGCCGAGGCGTTTCCACCAAAGCCGTTAATCCGCGGAGAGTTCGAGGAACTGGCGAAAGCAAGTTTCAGAAAGAAACGCGTCACGCCGATCGCCAGTAGGTTGATCGCGATTCCAACGACGACCTGATCAGCGCGATATCGAATTGTCGCGACGGCGTGAATCAAACCGAAAATCAATCCACCGGCGATTCCCGCCAGCACTCCAAACCATGGACTGCCCGAGTAGTGAGTTCCGAGTGTGGCGGAGAACGCTCCGGTCAGCATCAAGCCCTCGAGCTCCAGACTGATGATTCCAGCTCTCTCTGCAATGACGCCACCGCTTGCCGCGAACAGATACGGAATCGCAATGCGAAGCGTCTGCGTGACGAAGGAAATCGGGTTCATGCAGCTACCGGCTTACGCGCCCTGCGGAGAACCGCTCGCACTTCCGGCACCGACATCGCTACAGCGAGAATCACGACACCCTGGAGAACCTCTACCATTTGCTTCGGTACAAACGCGTGGATCGCGAGTCCGCCCTGCGACAGCGTGGCGAAGAACAGCGCAGCCAGCACTACACCGACCGGATGATTTCGTCCAACGAGCGCAACTGCTATTCCGAGGAATCCCGAGCCACCAGCAAATCCTTCTTCATAGTAGTGCTTGTAGCCGAGCACGTAGTTCACACCGCCCAGTCCGGCGATCATGCCGGATACGGTCATCGCCCGGAGCCACACTCCGCCAACACTGACTCCGCCGTACTCCGCGGCATCCGGCTGGAGACCAACAGCGCGCAGCTCAAAGCCTCGGCGGCTCCTGAACAGATAGAACCACACGCAGGCAGCAGTCGCCAGCGCGATGAGAATCGTGAAGTTCGCCGCTGATCCGTGGAACGCCGAGACCGCCGACTCCAGTCGCGGGATCGCGCCGGTTCGGATTTCAGGCGTGTGAAGCGTCTCGGGAACGTGGAGGTGTGCGGCGACTATCCAGTTAAGAAGGGCAAGTACGATGAAGTTGAGCATGATCGTGACGATCACCTCATGTGCGCCAAACCTCACCTTGAGCCATCCCGGCAACGCTCCGACTGCGCCGCCACCAAGCGCAGCCGCAACCAGACAAAGGGGTACGGCTATCAGTCCCGGAACAGCCGGCGACAACCCAAGGCCCACGAGTCCCGCGAGAAAACCACCCGCCGCCAGTTGGCTCTCGGCACCGACGTTGAAAAGACCGGC
>JBDSBT010000049.1:0-7915 GCA_039921425.1 Gemmatimonadaceae bacterium
GGTTTCGGTAAGCCACGGGGAAGTCTTCCGGTGTGTGTCCGAGATATTCATACGCAGGGTAGAATGGCAACGCCTTCGGATAATTGATCACCGTGGGGATTTTGCGTTCAGCGAGATGCGTCCTGAGGCCGTCCCGGTCATCGCTACGAATCACGTAAAGATGAAACACGTGCTCCGACTCAGCGCGGCGTTTCGGAACCGAGATACCGGCGATGCCAGATAGCAGCGCGTCATACCTCGCCGCAAGCTGCTGTCTCGCAACGGTCCAGCTTTGCAGGTGCTTCAGTTTCACATTGAGGATGGCAGCCTGGATACCGTCAAGGCGGCTGTTGATGCCTTCGATGAGGTGATCGCCCTTCCCCCCGTGGCGGGCAAAAAGCGACGCGAAGTCTGTCACATCCTTTCTATCAGTGACGAGGCATCCTGCATCACCCATCGCTCCAAGATTCTTGCCTGGATAGAACGAGAATGTCCCGACGTCTCCCATCGACCCGACGAGCCTGCCCTTGTAACGCGACAGATGTGCCTGAGCACAATCCTCGATTACCCACACGCCGTGCTTCTTCGCAATAGCCAGGATCGGATCCATGTCGGCTGGCTGACCATACAAATGCACCGCGACGATGCCCTTCGTGCGGGGCGTGATGTGTCGCTCGATCGCGGCGGGATCGATGGTGAACAAATCCGCTTCGGTATCGACAAAGACGGGCCGCCCGCCGGCCTGTGTCACGGTTTCCGAGCTCGCGATCCAGGTGTGGGCGGTAGTGATGACTTCGTCGCCAGACTGCAGTCCGAGAGCGCGGAGGGCTATGTAAATGGCATCAGTTCCGTCTCCGCACGACACGCAATGCTGCATTCCGAGAAGCTCGGCAAACCTCTTCTCGAATTCCTCAACATGCGGGCCGCGGATGAACGACGATTCACGGATCACGGAGGCGATCGCCTCATCGATCTCGTCGCGAATCGTCTGGTACTGCGCGTACAAATCTACGAATTCCATTCTGATGTCCGATGCTGAGGTGTCGGTTGGATCTCAATACATAGAGGCGCGTCGCGCCGCCGTGTAGATCTTGTCGATGATCTCAACGGTCTTGAGGCCTTCGTAGCCGTTGGTTGCTATCACTCCTTGTCGCGTCAGTACGTCGACCACATTCTGATATACATGATCGTGATTCGACATCGACCCCTGGTAATGACCGTAGCTGTTCGCGGGGTTGCCCTCGGGTAAATCCGTTATCTCTGTACCGTCGATATGCTGATATTCGAGTTCGTTCAGATACTGTCCACCAATTTTCACGGTGCCGCGCTCACCGAATATTGCGAGGGAACCCTCCATGTTTCCGCCGAAGGCGTTTGTCGTGAAGTTGATAGTTCCGAGCACACCGTTGTGAAAGCGAAGCGCGACCACACCTGTGTCCTCGAACTCAACCATTCCCTGATGCGCGTAGTTGTCCACCATCGCGAAGGCGTCCTTCACGTCACCGATCATCCAGTATAGCAGGTCGACAAAATGGCTGAATTGCGTATAGAGCGATCCGCCATCGAGGGATTTCGTTCCTTTCCACGTATCTTGATAGTACGCGGCGTCGCGGTTCCAGAAGCAATTGAGCTGAACGCTGAACAGCCGACCGAGCCCACCGTCATCTAGGAGCTTCTTCACGGCCGCAACCGGCGGATTGAAGCGGTTCTGCTTCACGATGAAGAGCCGGCGGTTCGCGCTTTCCGCAGCTTGGATCATCGAGCCGCAGTCGGCGACCGAAATCGCCATGGGCTTTTCACACAGCACATGCGAGCCTGCGCGAAGGGCCGCAATGGTGTGTAGTGCATGAAGTCCGTTCGGAGTGCAGATGGCGACCACATCGATTCTTTGCTCCGATGTGAGCATCTCTTCAATGCTCGCGTAAGGCGTCGCCCCATATTGCTCCGCCAGCTGCTGCGCGCGGTCGGGCAGCACGTCGCATGTAGCAATGAGCCCTCCAACGTCGGCGATATGCTGAGCATGACGCGCGGCAATGCGACCGCAGCCTACAATTGCAAAGCGAAGACTGTCGCCTGGAGGTCTGTTCAAAGTCATGATGAATGCAATATATGTCGCCGGCCGAATCAAGCGACCAAGCCCCTCTCGATGATTCAGCGGACCGAAATTTGATCCCTTCATCCATCATATTCCCCGGGCGACGACGGAGTAGAAAACGTTCACCGCTCGCTGGGTCATCGACTCAACCGTGTAACGCTTGCAGGCCCCCATTCGGCTTCGGGCGCTTTTTCAAATGTTCGTGTGGCAAACCACTTATCGAAGATCGCGCGGGCCGTGCGTTCAACCTGGCCAGCCGATCCGAACGTTGCGCAAATTCCAGCATGCGTGTTACGAATAATCTCATTTGCGCTGCTTGCCTCGTGAAGCACAGCGAGAAGCGGTTTCACCGCCAAGATATAGGGGATAGCTCGACTAGGTATAGACCGGATCATCCCATCCGAATATAAAGAGCGCGTCTGCCCTGCTGAGCGTCCGCAGCACGTCGGAATAACCAATTCTTGTCGGCTGCTCAGCTACGTACGCTCGATGCCACTGTCCTTCGCGAACTGGATTATCCTCGGCGGCGCCATTCCCGGTGGAGGGTAGTCAGTGCCAATGAAATGGCATAAAACTGAATCCTCGCGTGGGCTCCCCCTTCAACCGCCATCCTCAGTGCACTGAAGCAAAGCACAGCGCGGAACTCAAATCCGTTGCCGAGCGGCCCCCGCATAAACCCAGTGGCGACGCGTCCCTTCGGGGAAATGCGTAGGATGAAGCGGTTAGCGGCGAACTGGCTGCCGCTTCGAAGTCGCGCGACGAGCCCCCGAACGGAATGACGGAAAATTTACCGGCGGATACCGCGGGGTAGCGGTTCCGCAGATCCTGCAACTCCACTATAACGGTACGCCATACTTGAATTTCGATCGCCTCCCCAGGGGAAGGAGGCCAAACTCCGTCGTCGAGAGAAAGGTTAGATCGACCTGCCTACTCCGCGGTATCCGGTCACCGGCCGCGAGAACCGACAGAAAGCTCGCAGCGAAAGACTTCCGAAGCGTGGTCATCGCGTGAGCCGTTGCGATATGGCTGGGCAACAAATGATTTCGGTATTAGTCCGAAGCTTCCGCAGAAACTCGTCCTCCTGCGGAGCTTCGACATAGCGCGACTCAACCGTAAGGACGATGGCGCGCCAACCGAGTAGCTCGAGCGTCGGCAGGCATCATCCGTACTCGGTGAAGACCCGCCGCACTGGTAAGAGGGTATCTCGGACTCGAGCTCAAGACGGTCTTCATGGCCATACCTGCGCAATGGAGCGCGGTCTCGCCCCGCTTCGCGAGCTAGCGGCTCGCCCAGTTTCAATTTTAGATCGGGTGGAGTGGGATCACCTGCGCTCGAATCCGCGCATCACGAAACGTATCGGCGCCCGGAGAGGTTTGAGCAAAGGGTAGCGATCGTAAATCGGCCGCTCAAAGTCGAAGTCCCTGTGTGGCCTTGGCGGCATCGCCATCAATTCTTCGAATTCGTTTTTCGAAAGACGTAGCTTCTTCAAGACAAATTCGTAATCAGCGGCAAGAAGCGCCGGGTCATAAATCGGGTGAGACAGCTCGGCAACCGCTTCGTCCTTCGTGATCTGCCCGGAGAAGATCAGATTCGAGACGTGTGCCTTTCGCTTGTCGATCCCGAACTTGCGGGGCAGGATGTAGCCCTGGTAAAAGCGTGTGAAAACAGATTCGTAATGTTTTCCGCCGTAGTCCCTCCAACCAAGCTCGCGAGTGATCAGTTCCTTGACCGAAGCCTTGTCGTAGTCCACGTAATCGAGAACAGAATGGCTGCTGATTCTCTTTACCAGCTGGTAGTATTTCTTGACTTTGAGGTCCATGAACGGGTACGTCGTGAGCGGCGTGGTACCGAACTCCCTGTGAATAGCCCTGATATTTACATGGTCTGTCTTGGCGTAGATCCAGTGCGGCGGAAGCACCTGTTCAGTCACCACGTTGGTGCCGCTCAGGATGTGACGAATCCCGTGCTTGGCGGCAAGCCGGTAGAGGGTTGCGAAGATCGCGTGATCCGTGATGACTTCAATGTCCACGACGGACGCACGGAGATAAGCAACCTGGAGATCACGAAACTCCTCCCAATTCATCACATACGTTGAGAGATCGAACCCGAGGCGGCTGACGATATTCTCGATGTTCTGTACCGCCAGCTCGGAGTTCCAGCCGTTGTCGAAGTGAACTGCAAGCGGCCTGAGGCCAAGTTTCTTCGCCTGATAGGCAACATAAGTGCTGTCCACCCCACCGCTGAGCCCCATGATGCTGTCGTAGGGCCTTCCCCGCCCGTCCACCCTTATCTCATCGGCGATCCTCGCTAACTCGCGGCGTCCCTCCTCTCCAATTCGGACCCGCTCCCTGGCGGCGGCGTGGTACTCATGGTAGTAGTGCGACCGGCCCTCTTTGTCGAAGCGCATGTTCGGGTCATCATTCGTGTCGAGAACGGAAATGCTGCATTGCCGATAGGGCACTCCAGCGTGGAGATGTTGCTTGCGCTGCTGGTAGTCAAGCATTAGTCGGGTCCGCTTCTCGATACATTTCCTCAAGATTCGCCACCAGGCGGTGCGCACCAAACCGTTCGATTGCGCTCTCACGAAGGTGGCGTGCGTCATAGTGCGACATCTCATGAGTCATTGTAAGCAGTGCGTTCGATAAATCCCCGACGTCGTCAGGTTGTACGATAATCCCGTCTTCTCGTTCGATAAATGACCCGGGCCCACTACACTGCGTAGCGATAACAGGCTTGCCTCGAACCAGCGCCTCGATCAGCACTACACCGAACGTCTCATAACTACTTGGAAGAACAAAAGCATCACAATTATCTAATTCTTCGATTACTTGCCCGCGCGAGAGTCGCCCAAGGAAGTGGACCTGTGCTGCGATCCCCAACTCGGCCGCAAGATGCCTAAGCTCCGACTCCAGCGGTCCGTCGCCTCCAATTCTCAGGATGGGGTATTCCTGCGCACAGAACGCTCGCTGAAAAGCATACAACAGTGTCGCATGGTTCTTTATCGGTATCAGATTTCCGATACATGAGAATACGAAGCGGCGGGCGGATGATACTTTCGCCCCGATTGGCGCCACAGTTACTTCCGCATCAACGACATTCGGAACCCACTTGATGCTTTCCGGATCCAGATCGAGTTGCTGGGCCAGGATTGCTCCTAACCCGGGGCTTACAGCCGCGAGGGAACTCGCGCTGACAGCGGCTTTGCGGAGCTTGGGAAAGAGCCGACGAGGGACAAGGCCCTGCCGAAAGAAACTGCTGTGCTCAGTGACAACGAAGGGAATGTTCCAGCGCGTTGAGATCCGATGGCAGAGCAACCCGGCCGGATTCAGATTGTGTCCATGAATTACATCGGGCTTGCCGAATCGATCACAGTACGCCTCGAAGGCAGTGATTCCCGCCCGAATCCATCCAATGTGATCGGTTGATGGCGACGGAGGAAAAAGGTAAAAACCCTCGGCGCGAACTACTGGTATGTTGCCGATCCGATCATGTGTCACGAACGATTCAGGCTGCATCAGCTTGCGTTTCAACACCAAAGCAAGCTGCGGAAGCGACCGCCCGTCCAGCAAGTTGCCAGGGTTTAGGCCCGCCGCCCGATATAGTCCAGCCCGAAGAATCATTGTCGTGGAGAGAACCTGACACACAGACAATACTCCAACGCGGAACCCAGCATTGACGAGCGCGCTCGCTTGATGGAGCTGAAATATTCCCGCCAGATGATTTTCCGGGGGCACAAACTCCTCTGAGGGAATGACCAGCACGTGCCGTTTCAACTGTCCTCCCGGTGCTAAGAAGCGCCTGCAGGATTTGTCACGGCTCTTCCGATCTCCTGCAGAGAAGGATCTCAGTACCTGGCCCCGAATGAACAAAGCGTGTTGCAACGAGTTCGAACGGAAACAGCATCGCACCCAGAATGTGCCCGAAGAACTCCCCATGCCCTGCAAGTCGATAGATCATTGAGTACGAACGACGCAATATTCGGCTTCTCGTGCGCACGGGTTCATTCATCACGACGAACATCGGTGTTCGTTCAACGATTTCGAAACCAGTAGATCGCAAAGCCCTAAGAATTGCGGCTTCGCTTCGCGAAACATAGTGACTGAGTCTGCACTCGACAGGCACCAGATTGTCAGAGTAGAGAAACCATCCTCCCGGTCTTGTTAATCGGAAAATATTCTTCAGCGCCTCTTGATAGCGATCATCGTCGACTATGTGAAACAATACGTCGAACGCCGAAACAACATCATACTGGTCCGACAAATCTGCCCTTACTCCTGAGTCACCGATGTCGCCCTGGACGAACCTTGCGCCAGGGAACTTTGTCGTAAGTCTAGTGACTGCAGTTTCAGTAATGTCCAGACCCGTCAGTTCCCCCGCACCCCATCGTCCCCATTCAGCGACATACGCACCGGTTCCTGATCCAATGTCGAGCACCCTTGAAGAGGATGGGTCTAGCGACAAACGACGTAGAATCCGCCTGAAAACCCTACGTCGCACAGCATAAAGGTAAGAGTTATAAGACCGGGACATTCCAATGTCTCCAACACCCCGATCATCGTATTGCCCGCGTAATCTGGCCTCCCAGTATGCGCCCGGATGAAATGCAGACATGACCGTCTTAGTTAATGTGTTGAATTATAGATCTTGAAGCTTGCCCGCAGTGATCAGAGAGTCGTAGCAAGGAACGCCGAGGAAAGCAATGCTGGTCCGCTTACGGATACGACTCTGTGTTTCACAGAGCAAGATCTGAATGAAATCGCCGACTGCCCATCGTATCGAGGAGCTTCTCCGAGGCGACGCTCAAAATTGCGCGGCCCGGTAGTGACGCGCGCCTCCGATAATCCTGTGCGGTTCTTAGGCCGTTTCTGCGGAGAAAATACCAGTACTTCCGGGCCCTGGCCTCCAGCAAGCGTGCAAGCGCAGCGTCCCGCTCGCTGATTTCGAGCGGACAGTCGGCGGATCGCAGCGCCGCAAGCTGGATGTCTTCGTGCATCACTGCCTTTTCCACGATGCTGTCGTAATGTTTTTCCTGGTCGGGGTGCAGCCGGTCCCACAGCAGGTCACGTGGCATCGTCACGACGGGAAACCGTCGTGCCATCGCAAGCCACAGCTCGTGGTCTCCAACCTGTCGGCGGCCTGTAAAGCCGCCAACGGCCTCGAAGGCCGATCGCCGGATGATTGCTGAACCAGGCGCGCGTCCAAATAGATCTCCTCCAAAGAAATTGTGCCGGTATGCTTCAGCCGGAGACAACAGGAGCGGGAAGGAGCCAACCGAATTGGGCACCGCAGACAACCCCAGCCCCGCTTGAGGAAAGCTCTCCATACATCGCGCCATCACCTCGAGGCCGTGGGGATATATCACGTCGTCGGAGTCCACATACTTCAGATATCTGCCCCGCGCATGGCCGGCGGCGCTATTTCGGTTCTGATAATCGCCAACGTTCGTTTCGTTCACGAACATTCTGAGACGCGGATCTTTTTCGACATATTGCGCCGCCACAGCCGCAGTTGCATCGCTGGACGCATCGTCTACGATGATCAGCTCGAAATCCCGAAGCGAGGAGCCAAGCACGCTTTCGATGGCCTCGCCAATGAACGCTTCCCTGTTAAACGCAGTGATGAGTACACTCACGAGCGGCACGGGCGATGTCATTTGCGGGTCAGACTGACGAGGTGACATGATTCACAATCTTTTCAGGAATTGGCGGGCGGTCAGAGTACTTTGAGCAGAGTGCATCTACGGCGGTAAAGCCGCACGCTAGCGCATGGTTGAATACTCGGACAGCAGCCCTTACTGCTTTTTGGGCCTTCCAGTTGTAGACAATCCATCCGAGCCGCTCA
>JBDSBT010000050.1:0-5839 GCA_039921425.1 Gemmatimonadaceae bacterium
CGTAGATGTCATCCGGGCCGGCGAGGTAGCTGTAGTCCTGACTCCGAAGAAACCCGTATCCCTCGGGCAGAATCTCGAGTACGCCTTCGCCGTGCAAAGCGACATTCGAGTCGAGCAGGTTCTGCTCGATTCGAAAGATGAGCTCAGGCTTGGTCGCAGCCTCAGTGTCGAGGATTTTGAGGCCCTCGGCCATGTCCTGCAGCTCACTGACTGATTTTCGCTTTAGTTCTGCGATGTCCACTTTGAATTGATCTTGAAGCGGATGCTTCGGAAACGACGTTGGGCCGCGGGCGCGGACTCTTGTTCTAGTGGAAGGAGCGGAATCGCCGGAGAGGCGACGCTTGGATTGACGGAAGGATGGCGGGCGCGCTAGCCGATGCAGGCGAACCTAACGGCACCTGGAATTATGGTCAAGCACGGGTAAGGCTTAAAGGTATTTCCTCGGATGTTTCTTCACGTCCTTCATCAGTGAATCGAGCTGTGCGCGCGCACGAGTCATTTCCATTGCGAGCGTAGTGTCCGACTTCATTCGCGAAATCGACGAGTTTCCGGAGCTCATCATGCTGCGCAGGGAGTCTACTTCGGCTCTTACGCGACCAAGCGTCGGACCAAGGGTGGAATCGCGATGGAAGCGGCCTAAGGTGCCGTTGCCGGTTGACATCAGCCGCGTAATCGAGTCCTTCGCGGCAAGCACGCGTCGGAATCGCGCTCCGACGTCGCCCCGGGCAAGGAGACCGGCGGTTCCGTTGCCATGCGCCGCCTGGTTCAGGAGCTGGGACATTGTTCCGGTGACGCTGGCGATTCGAGGCAGGCCGTTTCTGGCAAAAGCGCCGACCGCTCCCGCTTCCGAATTCAACAGCGAGATTGTCTTGCTCGTTGAATCAGCGAGCACTGTCAGACGGGATACGAGCTGCGTGACGTTCTCGCCAACGTCCTTGATGACACCGACGGATTTTGTGCTGATCGTGTCCCCACTCTCTGACGGAAGTGAGGCGGACGATGCGGGGGAGATGTAGACGACCGGGCTCCCGATGAGATTCCCACCGGGGCGAAGGTCTGCGTACGAAGTTTTTCGTATCTGCGGCATGAACGTCGACAGAATTTCTGTTTCGATCATGACGCGCCGCGACGTATCAGTGGACGCTGGGCGAAACGTGATTGCCTTCACCAGGCCAACTTTCTCACCGGCAAGCCAGACTTCCGTCCCCGGGAGAACACCGGGTGCGTGATTCGTGAGGACGAAGAGCCGATCTCGCTTTCCATGCAACGCGCCAACGCGCGCAAAGAACAGCACGCCCAGGACGATTGCGAGGACAACGGCACCCGAAATGAGTCCGACTTTGAGCTCGCTCCAGCTGTGCGATCGCGGCATTGAGTAAAACTATCCGTCCGGGCGGGCTTTGACAGTCCGTCAGTCTTAATCAAATCCTAACTATGTGCGATTGCGGGTGATTCTTAACTTCGCGGTGTAGTTGCGGTTTCCCTAAAAAAGCGGGCCATCGATTGAAAACAAATTTTGTGCGAATGATGCTCGGGCTCCCTTGCCTCACGCTCGCCGCATGCACGGCCGGTGCCCAGCAAAAGGCGCCGCCGCCCGGGCCGCCCAGAGTTTTTCTGGACTGCCAAGCCTCGGGCTGTGACTTCGACTATCTCCGCACGGAGATCCCCTACGTGGACTACGTGCGCGACCGCACCGCCGCTTCGATACACATACTCGTGACCACGCAGCCAACCGGAGGCGGGGGAATCGAGCACACGTTCAACTTCATTGGCCTCAGGGAGTTTGCGGGGGTCAGCGACACACTCACATACGTCTCCCCGCAATCGTCGACCGCTGATGAACGGCGCAAGGGTTTCGCGACGACGTTAAAGCTGGGATTGGTTCGATACATCGCGCGAACTCCGGCGGCGGGGCGGTTACAGGTGTCATTCGCCGAAGCGTCGGGTGAAGCGAAGAAGGAAGTGCCGGCCCACGACAAGTGGAACTACTGGGTTTTCAGAACGCGCGCGGGTGGAAACTTCAGAGGCGAGAGTTCGCAACGTTTCAACAACATCAATGGCTCTCTCTCTGCCAATCGCGTAACGAAGGAGTGGAAATCGAATAATTCAGTCAGCATGAGTTACTCGGAGAGCAAGTTCTCGCTATCCGACGGCAAGCAATTCGCGAGCTACTCCCGCTCGAATGGTTTTAGCCAGCTTCTCGTCAAGAGCCTGTCCGATCACTGGTCAGCGGGTGAAAGAGTATCGGTCAGCTCTTCGACGTTCCTCAACATGAGGAGCGACATCCGCGTCGCGCCGGCGATAGAGTACAATTTCTTTCCATACTCTCAGTCCACGCGGAAGCAGCTGACTCTTCAGTACTCGGCGGGCTTGAATTCGTATCGCTACCGCGACACGACAATCTTCGGGAAGCTGACTGAAGTGCGTCCGGATCAATCCCTCACCGCGTCGATCGGCGCTACGCAGCCGTGGGGCTCAGTGAGCGCGTCAATTGAAGGTGCGAACTATCTCGATGATTTCAGCAAGCGCCGTCTGGTGTTGTTCAACACGATAAATGCGCGGCTGTTCAAGGGCTTGAGCTTGAACATGTACGGAAGCCTGTCATTGCTGAGAGACCAGCTTTACCTGAGCAAGGGCGGTGCAACGGACGAGGAAATTCTGCTTCAGCGGCGACAGCTCTCAACGTCATACAGCTACTTCGCGGGAATCGGCCTCACATACACATTTGGGTCGATTTTCAACAATGTCGTGAATCCAAGGTTCGAAGGGGCCAGTGGCTCGTTCTTCTTCTAGCCTTCAGTGCGACGCGAGATCGTCGCGGTAGACAACTCCGTCTTTCATGACGAACCGAACCTGGCGAAGGGCGGAGATATTGGAAGTTGGGTCGCCAGCCACCGCGATGAGATCGGCGCGCAGTCCGGGAGACACCTTGCCGATCAATGAGTCCAGACCGAGGATTTTCGCGGTTGTCGACGTGGCGGTTCGCAATACTTCTGCTGTGGGCATCCCGTACTCCGCCAGCAGCTCGAGCTCGAGCGCGTTATTTCCGTGGGTGAAGACACCGGCATCGCTTCCGTTGCAGATCGTAACACCCGCGGCGCGCGCAGCAGCGAAAGCGCGGTGCTTATGCACGACGGCGTCTGGCACTTCACCTGATCCCTTTTTCCAGCCCCTGTACGACTGAATTGACTCTGTGGCGGCGAGTGTTGGGCAGTAAGCGACACCCGCCTTTGCCATCGCGCGAAATACTTCGGGAGTTCCTTCGTCGCCGTGCTCTATGGTCTTTGCTCCGGCAGCAACCGCTCGCATCATGCCCTCCGGGGTTGCTGCGTGAACGGCCATTTCTCGACCCGACGAATGGGCGGTGGCGGCAGCCAGCTTCATTTCTTCGGCGGAGAAAGTCGGCTTCGCCTCGCCGCTCGGTCCCCATCGATAGTCACCGTACAGCTTTACCCAATCGGCGCCGTGACCGATCTGGTCGCGGACTGCGTGTACCAGATCGGGACCGTCAGCTTCCTGTGCGCCAAGTGGGGTGTCGAAGGCGTAGGCGGTGCGCGATGGAGCGTAGGAACCGGTCGCGACAATGGCCTTTGAGGAAATGAGAAGACGCGGGCCGGGGATGATGCCTGTGTTGATCGCCTGCTTCAGTCCGGCGTCAGCGTATCCCGCTCCTTCGGTGCCGAGGTCGCGCACGGTAGTGAATCCCGCCAGCAGGGTGTTCCTCGCGTGAACGGTGGCCCGGGCAACGCGAAGCGAAAGTGGCTCTTCGAGAACCTGTAGGTTCCAGGGCGTTTCGTTGTATGGATGGAGGAAGAAGTGAACGTGAGCGTCGATCAGCCCGGGCAACAGTGTCGTACCCTGCATCGCGACGCGGGTCGAGCCGGCGGGAATCTTCGATGGGGATTCAGGGCCCGCGTACGTGATCGAGCTGCCGGTGACGACTACGATCCAGCCGCGGTGGACAGACAACGATGAGCCATCGAAGACAGCGTCGGGGGCAAGAACTGTCGAGTGTTGCGGCTCTCGCTGCTGTGACTGAAGAGTTACTGATGTACCAATCGCAGCAGCCAGCACGAGGAGTCTTTTCACCCTGTAAAGCTACCCGGCTCTGGCGCACCCGCAATCAAAGGCAACGAACGACCACAGGAGGCACGTTTGGGGGGAGAAACATGCGCGCGGCGGGACTCGAACCCACGACCTTCGGCTCCGGAGGCCGACGCTCTATCCAACTGAGCTACGCGCGCAATTGAGCCGATCTCACCGGGAAACCGCCCTCAGCATACTAACCCTGCCATCTATGAGGGTCAACGCAGGCGGGTTTGGCCACCCGAGCGACGCGTTTAAGTTGAGATCATGCTATTCCACACACGCAAAATCACGGTCATTCCGGGTGACGGAATTGGCCCCGAAGTCATAGCGGCAGCCCTCAAAGTCGTAGAAGCAACCGGCGTCGCCATCGAGGCCGACGTCCAGCAGGCCGGAGCTACCTGTTTCGCCAGGGGAATCGCCTCCGGAGTTCCCCGCGAGACGATCGAGTCAATCGAGAAGACGAAGGTCGTCCTCAAGGGGCCCCTGGAGACGCCGATCGGGCACGGAAACAAAAGCGCCAACGTCACGCTTAGAACACTTTTCGAGACATTTGGAAATCTTCGTCCTGTCCGTGAGCTTCCCGGCGTGACGACTCCGTTCACCGGCCGAAAGCTCGACATCGTCATCGTCCGCGAAAACGTCGAAGACCTCTACACGGGCATCGAGTACATGCAGACGCCGGGAGTAGCGCAGGCCCTCAAGATCATCTCTCGTACTGGATGTGAAAAGATCGTCGAGCTGGCGTTCGAATTCGCCGTAGCGGCACAGCGCAAGCGCGTCCATTGCGCGACGAAGGCGAACATCATGAAGCTCACCGAAGGAATGCTTCAGCACACGTTCGAGGAAATCGCACCACGATATCCGCAGATCGAGGCGAAGCACATCCTCATCGACAACTGCGCTCATCAGCTCGCGATGCGGCCGGAACAATTCGACGTGATCGTCACGACTAACATGAACGGCGACATCCTCAGTGATCTCACTTCAGGACTCACCGGGGGACTGGGTTTCGCGCCATCGGCAAACATCGGAAACGACGCAGCAATCTTTGAAGCGGTTCACGGCTCCGCCCCTGACATCGCCGGAAAGAACATGGCGAACCCCACCGCGATCATCCTCAGCGCAGCGATGATGCTTCGTCACATTGGCGAGGGCGGCGCGGCGGACAACATCGAACAGGCAGTTCTCGTCACACTGGAGAGCGGAATTCGCAGCGGCGACATGGCCGGCACGGCTGCGCCGACGGGCACGAACGAATTCGCCGATGCAATTATCGCGAATCTTGGGCGTGTTTCAGACACGGCGGGTGCGCGCGATTTCCGCGCCGTGAAGCTCCCGGCTCCCACAAAAGACGTTCAGGTTGTGAAGGTGAATTCGCGCCGGGTGACCGGCGTTGATGTTTTCATCGAGAGCTCTTTGCAACCGGCCGAGCTGGGCGAGGCCCTGACGGAACTCTGCGCAGGATCGACTTACGGCCTTCAAATGATCGGAAACCGTGGCAACTCTGTGTTTCCGCTGGAAGACGATCGCTCTGTAACGCTCGTTGACCAGTACCGCTGCCGATTCATGAAACACGATCGTAACGTCAACCTTACAAATGCTGAAATACTTTCGCTCCTGACTAAGGTCGGCGAAGAGCATATTTGGGTGCACGTCGAAAAACTTCAGCAGTTCGACGGGGTAGACGCTTTCAGTCGGACTCAGAAGTAGGGCAAGCTCCCACACCCAAAGAATTTTAGATGCGCTTTCC
>JBDSBT010000051.1:0-11865 GCA_039921425.1 Gemmatimonadaceae bacterium
GATCCTGGAACGCTCCTCAGAGATCGCCCCAGGCATCGAAGTCGGGTGACACAATGTCATCCTCAGCCAGCACCGTCCCGCGCATGAATCCGAGCGCACTCGGCGCCTCCACATCAACAGGAACGAGGCGAGCGACGGCGTTGCCGTGCTTCGTTATCACGACCTGAACACGCTCGTCGTGCACCTTGTCCATCAAGGCAAGGCAGGTGTTCTTGAACACGCCGGCAGGAACCTCGAGAATGGATGACGATTCCAATGATGTGGACGAGGACTTCGCCGGGTGTGATCCTTTTTGTGAGTTTGTCATCGAAATACCCCGAGTTACTCTCTGCAGCCTATTATGGCCACATAGTTATAGTCATAGCCATATTATATAGCCGTGCCACCTGATATTCAAGGGCTGATCCAGAGCCTGAAAACGAGCTCTCTGGATCAGCAAGCTCAGTTCCCCTTCGCGGCCCTCGCAGCTCTCACCATTTCCTTCACGTCCGCGAGCAACGCCGTCGCATTGTACGGAATTCCGTCCTTGATCGTCCATTGCACTCCACCGCCGTGCACCTGCTTGCCGTTCACGATGTGATCGACCCCCGTCGGATACAACACCTTTAGATCCTCGAGCGGATTCCCATCCACCACGATCAAGTCCGCGAGGTACCCTGCCTTCACTCGGCCCATATCACCCTCACGTCCGAGGATCTTTGCGTTGTTGCTCGTCGCGTGCTGAATCACCTTGATGGTATTGAAACCCGCCTCCTGGTGCAGCTCGAGCTCACGGATCAGCCCAAAGCCGTACATCTGGTAGATGAACCCAGCGTCATCGCCTGCACCGATGATTCCTCCTTTCCGCTCGAAATCGCGTAGCGCGCCCATCCAGATCCGATAGTTCTCCTTCCAGAACGTTTCATCGGTTGAGGTCCAGCCAAGGAAGTATGAACCGTGATTGTTTGGGTTGGGCCTGAAGTATTCCTCGAGCGTGGGGTGCAGGTAGTCCTTGAACCACGGCTGTCCCTGTGCGCGCTGGAGATCGCGACTCGCTTCGTAAATGTCGAGCGTCGGCACCCACGCGACATGATGCGCGGCCATGCTGTCGAGTACCATGGACAATCTTTCAGGATCCGCTTCGCGCCATAGATGACCGGCATATCGAAAGCGATCGACTTCGTTGTTGTAGTTGTACGACGAAGGAAAGTTCTGCACGCCGTCTTTCAATGCGGCGTCGGGAATTCCGTACCAGTGCTCGATGCTCGTGGTGCCAAGCCGAATGTCGTCCCACGCGGTCGTCTCCTGTACGCCAACGTGATGGGCAATGCGAAGCCCGACCTTGTGCGCTTCGCCTTCCATCGCGGTCATCACATCGCGATCGACGAGCAGAAGCTTGATGCCGTCCGCTCCCATCTTCTTGAGATCGCGAACCCGCTGCCGTCCCGCCTCTTGCGTCAGCGGGACCGGAGGATTCGAAAACCGCCCGTAGACGAAAATCCGAGGGGACGCAACTTCGCCGCGGTCGCTCCGTCCACGAAGATCGATGATGCTCTGCGTGTCGTCGGCCCCAACTTCGCGAACTGAAGTAATCCCGCACGCGAGCCAGATCTTCAACTCGTAATCGAGCGGCTGGGGGACGTTAGCGCGCGAGTCCTGCACATGCGCGTGAGCGTTGATCAACCCGGGAAGGAGGTACTTTCCCGTCGCATCGATCTCCGTTGCGGCGGAAACACGCTTTCCTCTGCCGTTGGCGATTGCGACAGGATCGAGCCAGACGATCTGCTCGATCCTGTTTCCACGAATAACGATATCGGCGGGCCCGATAGCCGGAGTGCCCGCTCCATCGATGATCGTTGCGTTTCGTATTACGAGGCTCTCGGCTCGTTTGCCGGAAATCGGTGCTTGAGCGAGCATCGGCGTTCCACTCGCGATGAGTGCGACAGCCACTAACAGGGTTTTTGACGACACTCTCTTGGGCTCCATTTGGGACGCGCAAACTTAGCTAAAATTGCCACCCGCGACATAGGGTCGCGGGTCAGAAATCCCGGGCGGAATCTCATTCTCGACAAAGCGTTGCGAACTGCGATTGCTCAGTTATACGAGAGATAATTTCGTCTTGATCGTCACTTGATGAGGGTGCTTTTTCGTGCGCTGGCAAGCATCTTTTAGTCGGGAAATCTGCTGAGTTTTGGCGTAATTCTATTTTGACTTTTGCACTAGTCGGTGAATCACCATGATCAATCAAAGAATCACGCCATTTCTCGCAGCGGCATGCTGCCTTTTACTTGCCTCCTGTGCTGGCGACACCACCGTTGGTACCGGTCCACTGCCGACTTTGACGCATGATCCGATTCTCTTCGTGCACGGTTACGCCGGCAACAACGGCAACTGGCAGGACATGAAGGCGAAGTTTCGGGCCGACGGCTGGCAGGATGTCGAGCTATATGCGTACAACTACAGCTTTGTGAACTCCAACGCGTCGAGCGCGGCGGAGATTCGTGACCAGATCGACAGGATCATCACGAGCACAGGCGCAACCAGGGTGGACATCGTCGCGTTCTCAATGGGCAGCGTCTCCTCCCGCTACTATCTGAAGAACCTGGGAGGTGCCGCAAAAGTGGACGCATGGGTCTCACTGGCTGGACCGAATCACGGCACCGACGCGGTGGAGAACGAGGCGTGCACCTTCACGCCGTGCAAGGAGATCATCCCCGGTTCGACTTTCCTCACCGCACTCAACGCGGTAGATGAGACTCCGGGACTCGCACGCTACGCGACGTTCTGGTCAGCATGCGATCAGACGATCAATCCTGATCTCAGCGTGATCCTGACGGGAGCGACGAACACGCAGGTTGGATGCATTCAGCACATCGAGTTTCTTACGAATGACGATGTTTATCGGAGAGTTCGCAATTTCGTCCAGTAGCTCTTGACTGCATTCCGGCATCTACGGTTCTCAGCTCTGAGATCTACCGTGGCAAGCTAAAGACTATCTGCCGATGCGTATCCCCGCCGAAGCGTACGACCTCGCCTCGGCTGCCTGAACTCCATCAAACTGGTTGTACGTGGCGATCGATCCGCCGGTGACGCGTCCAATTTCGCCGACGAGACGAAACAGTCTAAGGTTCATCCACGCAGTGCCGAAAATGTTATTGCGCGTGAGCTTCTGACCGAGCGCTATCGGCCCACCCGTTCCGCCCTGCGTCGCCTGTCGCGGGGCGATCATGACGGTGATGTTCGCATCAGAGTCATACGAGTCCTGGCCAAATCCAGCCCCGGCACCGATGAACACGAAACTCTTTCCCGCAACGAGCCGCCACGATCGTGCGCGAACGTTCAAGTCAGCAAGAATCAATCGGTCATCGCCTGACTTGCCCGTGATGGTTGCTGTCGGGAGCCTGCGATCGAGATAGCTCACAGCAACGCCTGGTCTGGCCGCGGTCTCGGTCAAAAGACCAACCTTCGCACCGAATCCGAACTGCAGTGATCCGGACGGCTCGGTGATATCGACATTCACGTTGTGGTACGTCGGCAAATACGACGCGCTCACGAGCAGATCGATGCTCCCCAATCCCGATCCCTGCATTCCCTTGAACACACCAACGCCGAGATCAGCGGTGACATATCCGATCGCCTGGTCATCGCTTCCGTAGGTACTGAGTTGCGCGCCGCGCGTGTTCGGCACCACGCGGTCGATCTGCGGCAGCGATCCCCTGAGACCATTCGCACGAAGCCCGATCGAGAAGTGTCCCGGGCCGCCGAGCGTTCCGCTGATTCCCTGACTGGGACTTCCACCGGCGACGACCGCCCCGAGCTGCGGTGCGAGATACTTGAAGAGATCGATCGCCTTCTGACAGGCGTCCTGTGCGATCCTCGTGTTGTCAGGCTCGTTCGCGCCGTTCAAAGTTCCCGCGGGACACTGCGCGTCTATGCCTTGCGCGAGGGAGCGCCCCGCCGAGAGCGAAACTGTCAGTACGGCCATGACGGCCGCCATGGAAAGACGCTTCTTCATTGGATGAACCAAAGTCGATGGACCAGCGATTCGGAAGACTTTGGCGCCTGCTAGAGCTGAAAGTTTTGCGGATTCTTCGGGACGACCCTCCGGTAGAAGTCCTTGATCCGCGTAATGTCCGCATCGGCATCACCGGTTGTCCAGAACGGAGAGTCAAGCCGAATGGTCTTCGCACCGTAGTCGAACGCTACTGGAACGATCGGGACGTGAGCTCCGTGAGCGACGTGGTAAAATCCCGTCTTCCATTCCTTGACAAGCTTTCGCGTGCCTTCCGGCGCCACAGCCAGTATCAGCTTGTCGGCAGAATTGAATTCGGCGACTGCTTCAGCCACGCGGTCGCGCTTTACCGATCGCTCCACCGGAATTCCCCCAAGCCACCGCATGAAGACACCAAGGGGCCATACGAAAAGAGTGTGCTTTCCGAGGAAGGAGATCAGGAAGCCAATCGAAAAAAGTGCTCCAACACCGACGACGAAGTCCCAGTTCGAAGTGTGAGGGGCGACGATGATGACGAACTTCGGCTGATCAGGAAATGTCCCTTCAAATTTCCACCCGCCGGCCGTCAACGTCGCGCGGCCGATGGCTCGCGAGATCGCGTTTCCTCTTCTTGGCACTGAAGGGCCTAACTGAGGGACATACATGCCATCAA
Organism: Gemmatimonadaceae bacterium; assembly: GCA_039921425.1. Lineage (GTDB taxonomy): Bacteria > Gemmatimonadota > Gemmatimonadetes > Gemmatimonadales > Gemmatimonadaceae > UBA4720. The sequence goes on from JBDSBT010000051.1 coordinate 4,644, forward strand.
TTAACCGGCTTCTCTGCAAATGGCCAGAATGACGTGTACTACTTTCACCTGGTTGCGGTTATCGCTTCCCCCGATCCCTGCGGCTAAGCATCGCACACATCGCATTGTACGCCTTGGACCCGTCAGTACCAGTCTTGATCCGATCCCACGTCATGTACTGAATGTCCCTCGGATTGGGCGACGACCCCTCGCGGACGACCGAGCCGTTGGCCGAATAAAAGGATTCGGTCAGGCGCTTGATTCTCACCGGGACGCAGCGTACGAGCGCTGTCTGCGTCATCGACACGTATGGACGCCGGCTTTCGAGTGCATGGAGCTTCTTGTAGTCCCATCGCGAGCGTGTCATATACGATCCGTCGGCATTACGCTGAGCATCGGCGGTGTCGAGTGCGACGGCGACGCTGGCATCCTTGAACACCGTGGGCCAAGGCGCCTGGGCGGTTACGGGCGTCGAGCCAGCGGCCGCAAGAACCGCGGCGACGGCAAGAAAAAAAAGTTTCATTCGGTCTCCGTTTACGTTCGGACTGCTCCCAGCCCTTCAGGCGGCAGGGAGCGTGAAATTGAACTGGGCGCCGCGGTTCGGGGGACTCTCCACCCAGATCCGCCCGCCATGAGCTTCCACGATTCCCTTTGCAATCGACAGTCCAAGACCTGTCCCGAGCTTGGCTGTGGACTTCGCCTGCCAGTAGCGGTCGAAAACGTGATTCAGGTGCTCTGGGGGAATCCCCGGACCTGTATCCGCCACGACAAAACGAATTTCCGAATTCTCACTGATCGCAAGAATCCGAATCTCGCCACCCTTTGGCGTGAACTTGATCGCGTTGCCGATGAGGTTTGCGAACACCTGAAGAACGCGCTCGCGATCCGACGACACCATCGGGCTCGGATCGGGCACTTCGCATTCCACTTTTATATGAGCCGCAGTCGCGAGCGGCGTGGCCGACTCGGCCGCCTCGTGCACAAGTGACTTCACCTCGACAGAGACCGGATCGACCGCAAGGCCGCCCGCCTGAATTCGCGCAACATCCAGAAGATCCTGAATCAGTCGGTTAGCTCGCGTTGCCGATCGTTGAATCACCTCGAGCTGACGACGTGCCTGCAACCGACGATCATTTGTTGGCGCGATGTCGAGCAGGAACGAAGCAGCCATGTGAATGGTGTGAATCGGATTCCGCAAATCGTGCGATACTATCGCGACGAGGTCATCTCGCGCCCGCGTCGCTTCCTGCGCGGCCTTGAACAGCCGCGCGTTTTCAAGCGCAACCGACGCGAGTTGCGCGAGCTGAGTAAGAATAGCCTCATCCGCTTCGTCGAAGTCGCCCTGTTGTTTCTTGTCCCAGAGCTGGATCGTTCCGAGCTTGCGTCCATCACGACCAGCGAGATCTGCTGTCAGGGTCGTCGGAACGGAAAAACCACTTGACGGCATGCCTACCGCATCGGGATTCGCCGCGAGGAGCGCAAGAATCTCCGGCGTAATTCCCGGCATCTCATCGCGTGTCGCATCTGCCCAGGACGTCAGTTCCTGTGGGCCCTCCGACGGCGCGGATGCGCGCCACATCGCGGTCTGCGCTTCGAGAGCATCGCTGCTTTGATTAGCTTCGACTGTCAGACGGGTCTCCGCATACCGCGCGTTGAGAATTCTTCGAGCATTCTCGGTCGTCGCCTGAAGCATTGCATCCACCGACAACGTCGAGTTCATCTCGATCGCGGCCTGCGCGACAGCTCTCATCTGCTGAGCATATTTTCGCAGTTCGATGTCGGCCCGGTTCGCCTCGATCTCCGCCTGATGTACCCTGACAACCCCGCGCAAACTCACCGCCAGACGTTCAGCGGTCAAAGAGTTCTTGGGGATATAGTCGGCCGCGCCTGCTTTCATCAGCTCGACGGCTGTCTGCTCGTCGCCAAATCCGGTGAGCATTATGAACGGCCCCATCAGGCCCTTCTCGCGCGCGCGCCGCACGACGTCGAGGCCGTCGCTGCCGGGCATGCGATAGTCGAGCAGCGTGCAATCGAAGTGCTCCTTCTCGAGCCGGCTGAGCGCCCCTTCGGCATCCTCGGCCTCGGTCACGAGAACGTCCAGGCCAGTCGCTTTCAGCGCACGGCGCACAGCCATGCGATCCACGTCGTCGTCGTCGACGATCAGGATCTTCATCCTTGGATCAGCCATCTGACCTCAGGGCATCTCCACGAGAGTCCAGTATTTGTTGAGCGCCGTCATTTTCTCGCAGAAGTTGTTGAACGTCACCGGTTTGAGGAGATAGCCCGCAACATTGAGGTTGTACGCGTCAATCTTGTCCTGATCGTCGTTCGAGGTTGTGAGCACGACGACTGGAGTTGCCGCCAGCTCGGAGTCTGAGCGCAGCGCCTGTAGAAACTCGATGCCGTTCATCTTCGGCATGTTCAGATCGAGGAGTACAAGTCGACGCTCTCTCGGCATTTTGTCGCCACGCAGGACTTCAAGACCCTCGAGTCCATTTCCCGCCACGAAAAGCGGATTCGAGACGTTATTCCGCTCGAACGCACGCCGGACGTTCATCACGTCAACCTCGTCGTCTTCCACCAGCAAAATGTTCAACACCCGCTCGGACATCATTACACTCCCGCTATTTCTACGAGTGGCCAGAGGAACTTGAACCGCGCTCCACGCCCAACATCTGATTCTACCCAAACCCGGCCGCCTTTGGCATCGACGATTTTCTGAACTACCGAGAGGCCAATTCCAGTTCCCTCTACCTTGTCGCGTGCTTCGAGCGTCTGGAATATGCCAAATATGCGCTCATGGTACTGCGGAGCGATGCCCCTGCCGTTGTCGCCCACCGAAAATTCGACAAATGGGCCAGCGTCCTCCCAATCAATGTCGATCTGCGGATTGTCCTTCCCGGTGTGCTTCATCGCATTGCCAATCAGGTTCATGAACACCTGCTGAAGTGGGATCTTCTCTGCCCGAACGGTGGGCATGTCAGGCGCAACCAGAATAGATATTTCCTTCGGCGCCGCCATCAGCTCGAGTACCTCCGCCACCAGCGCACCCGTGTCGATGCTCTCTGGTCGCGCTTTGACCCTTCCCGCACGCGAGTATTGAAGGATTCCATCGATCAGCGCCTCCATCCTGTGCACACGACCTCTTAGCAGCCCCATCTGCGATTTGTTCTCGCCGGCAAGCTTCTCGCCCAGGTCCTCTTCGATCCACTGGGAGAGGTTGGCTATTCCGCGAAGCGGTGCCTTGAGGTCATGGGACGCGACGTACGCGAACTGATCGAGTTCCGTGTTGCTCCGGGCCAGGGCCTTGATGAGTTGCTCACGTTCGGCCTCCGCCGTCTTTCTCTCCGCCTCGATTTTCTTGCGCTCGGAGATATCGCGAATCACACCCGTGAACGCCGGGTTCCCACCGATGTCGCTCCGCGTAATGGTCAGTTCGCAATCGAACTCGGTGCCGTCCTTTTTCATTGCCGGCAGCTCGAGACGTTTCCCGATGACCCGCTCGTGGCCGGTCTCCAGATAGCGGAGCAATCCGGTCCGATGGGCTCCGCGCAGGCGCTCGGGAACGATCAGCTCGCCGAGCGGTTTTCCAACCGCCTCATCTCTGGCGTACCCAAATGCTCTGGCCGCTGCGGGATTGAACTCCGTCACGAGTCCATCGGCGTTCATTGAGATAATGGAGTCGAGCGTCGATCTAAGTACGGCTGATTTTCTTTCCTCGCTCTCTGCCACCATTCGTTGAGCATGCAAACGATCGGTAATGTTCGCAAACGCAACCACGGCGCCTCGATTTCCTTCCCTCGATATCATTGGGGAAGTCGAGTATTCGACGGCGAGCGCAGTTCCGTCCTTTTTCCAGAAAACTTCGTCGTCACGTGTGACGGTTCCTTCCTCCAGTGCCGCCTGATGAATCGGGCAGTCATCCACCAGGTATGGGGTGCCATCGCCATGACGGGAGTGAATCAAGTCGTGCATGTTCACGCTGAGAAGCTCGTCAACTGTGTAGCCGAGCATGCGTGCACCGGATGCGTTAATGAAGGTGCAATCGCCTGCGGTATCCATACCATAGAAACCGGCCGCAGTCGACTCGAGGAGCGCTGACATCTCACCGGCGAGACGCTCGGTAACGACGTTGGCGGAGTGGAGGCTTTCGTTGGACGAGCTGAGCTTTTCACTAAGCGCCCGTTGCTCCTCCAGACGTTTTTCAAGGTCCTTCTGCTGGGCGGACAGGCGCACTGCCTGCTTCTTGAGCTGTCGCGTCTGTTGATCGATTACCTCGCGTTGTTTTTCTCTCTCTACGACGTCGCGATAGATGGAGCCGTTGATCAACAGCGAAAGTATGAAAGCGATTCCGCCACCGATTACGATTGCAAAATCGGCGAGACGTTCATTGCGTGCCTGCGATGCGATGCGCTCGGCGAGCAGCCTCTGCTCCTCATCCTGCATCGCTCGTGAGATCGCGCGGGCGTGGTCCATCACGATCCGGCCTTGTCCGGTCGCGATCAGAAGACGCGCCTGCTCGAGGCCCTCGGCCCGACGAATTCGTTCGATCTGGTCGCTCAGCTCAATCCGCTGGCTCGCGACGGTCTCGAGTGTGTCGAGGCGCTGCTGCTGAACCGGATTGTCAGCGGTGAGAGTCCGAAGCCGGTTGAGCGACGGTCCGACCCGCATTTTCGCGGACTTGAACTCTTCCAGATCGGCGGTATCACCCGTCAGCGTGAATCCACGCGTGGATGTTTCGGCATCAGCCAGAGCCGCGAGAAGCTTCTGCTGCTCAAGAAGGATCTGGCTGGTATGATCCACGGCCTTCGCGGCTCTCTCGGCCCGACTGGTTGCCCAGTACGAGACTACTCCGACAACGAGCACAAGAATAGCAGTGGCAAACCCGGCGGCGAGCTTCGAGCGAAGGGGGAGATACGTGGGGTCGCTCATCGATGTCAAATCTATTTCCGGCTGGAAACTTCTGCTCTCGTATCTGAGTTGGTTTCTTTCCGGATACCGGGGCAATCAGCTGTTGATAGCTCGGCTCATGCGCACAAATCGGAGCGGAACTCCATCCGGAAGAACGTCGATCACGTCCTCGGCCCGCTCGAAACCGAGCGACCGGTAGAAAGGCACACCGGGGAGGGTGGCCATGAGCTCGAGTTTTTTGAATCCAGCCGTGGCGGCAGCGGTCGCGCACGCGTCGAGTAGTTTTCGGCCAACTCCTCTCCTGGCCGCGTCAGGCGCAACGAAGAACGCCCGAATTCGGGCAGCGTCATTGGCAGGGTCGAGAAGCTCCTGCTCCCCCACTGGACGCTGATCGCCTCCGTATAGAGTGCGGCGGCGACTCCATCCGCCGCAGCCAAGGAGCTGTGTGTCCGCTTCCACCACGAGGTAGGTCGAGTCGGCAACGAGTTGTGAGTCAACACCGAACACATATCGGATAGCAGACTCTGTCTCGCGTTCCGTATAGAAGCCCCGGCTCAGTTCCCGCGCAGATCGCTCGATGAGCGCTTCGAGATGGGGAATGTCCGCCGCCACAGCGGGCCTGATTCGAAAATCGGTCACAACGACCAACTAGTTGACCAGCGACCCTCTTGGCAACACCGGATTTCGCGAGTTCTGGCCAAACCTTCGCTTCGCTGGCATTTGGCGCGACTGACGGGGGGCGGAGAATGGGATGGTTCCCGGCGGGAAAGCCCGCGACGGCGGGTCCTTCCTCGCGTACCGAAAGACGGTTGTAGGATAACGCCAGCAGTCCGGCGTGTTCGTCCCGCGCACGCAACCGTTGTACCCCAGGAGCGCGGCGGGAAGGGTTTTCGAGCTCTTTAGGTTATCGGCGAGAATTGCGACACCGTGACAGATATTTGATTCGATGTCGAACAGATCACCGGATGCACAGCCCCATTTGCCGGAGTGAAACGGCATCACCTGCATCAGACCGCGCGCTCCGGCCGAGCTCTTTGCGCGCGGATCGAGATCGGGATTCTCGGTGAGAAGCACACCGACGAGAAGCGACGACCCGATGTTCCTCTGACGACCTTCCTTCACCAGTGCGGATGCAATTCGATTCGCGCGGTTGTCATTTGAGGTGTACTTGCGTAGAAGGTTGGCGATGCGAGCCTCGTCACTGCCAAGCGCGAATTTGCCGTTGACAAGGGTCGCTGGTTCTCGCGAACGCTCACCAAGAACAAGATCGACGATTTCGGCCAGAGTGGGCTTGTGGGCCACCACCACGGCGGGCGACAAGGCCTGTGGCGATACGAACGCAACAGGCGAAGCCGGAGGAGTACGGGGAGCCATTCCCTCGTACGCACCGACTGCGACCGCCGCCGAAACTGCCACAATTATTAGAAATGGAGCCCCAAACCTCAGCGCCAGTCTCGCTTGAGCCATAGGTCTTATACTAATTGGTCCACCCAGAATTCAGCCTTTTTTTCAAATCCATCAAATAGAGACGCCGAGAATCGTGGAATGAATGGACTCAGGCCGCTAGTCAAAAGCATATCGGTGATCGCGCTTGCGCAGGTGACCCTGGGTCAAGTGTCACTGGCACAACCTCCAGGATCGCTTCAGCAGCAAGTGCGGCAGTATCGCGCCACCAATGAGCGCGGCATCCTCCGCGAATTCACCGATCTGCTCGCAATTCCAAACGTAGCATCAGACACGGCGGGAATCGCAGCGAATGTCTCGACCATCGTTCGCATGATGGCAGCGCGCGGCCTGGAGCCGAGGACGCTGCATGGTGCAGATGAAAACGCGCCACCATTGATCTACGGCGAATGGAAAGTTCCCGGCGCTACGCGGACGATTGTCATGTACGCCCATTACGACGGGCAACCAACCGATCCGGCGAAATGGAACGGCAGCAAACCCTGGTCGCCAGTGTTCCGATCCGCGGCGCTCGACAAAGGGGGCACGACGATTCCCTTCCCGGCAGACGGATCCTCGATAAGCCCAGAGACGCGGATCTACTCCCGATCTGCATCCGATGACAAAGCCGGCGTGATGGTTTTTCTCACGGCTGTTGACGCCCTGAAAGCAATTGGCCGCACGCCATCAGTGAATCTGAAACTCGTCTTCGACGGTGAAGAAGAAGCCGGCTCCCCTCATCTCGGCGACATCATCCAGCATAACGCGGCCTTGCTCCAGTCGGACGCCTGGATCATCTGCGACGGACCGGTGCATCAATCGGGACGAAAACAAGTCGTCTACGGAGTTCGCGGGGACATGAATGTCGACCTGACGGTCTACGGCGCGA
>JBDSBT010000052.1:0-11389 GCA_039921425.1 Gemmatimonadaceae bacterium
CGGTGACCGTCCGCCCTGATCCATCGGCACTTCAGCGTCCAGGTCTGCTGCTGCAGCACAGGTTCGGCGGGTTGAAGGGTTACAGCCTCGAGACGAGCCTGCAGCCGCGCTACCTGCTCACCGACCCTACCCTCGCTCCTCAGAATCCGCAGACGACCAGCGTTCTCAGTCTTTTCCTCATTCGGAGCTGGAGATACTAGAGGTGTCGCAGGATCCCGGCGTAGTCAGTACCCTTTTTACTTTGCAGTATAAAGTACTTGACAATACAGACTAAACCTGGATATTTGTCTCATCACGAGCAAATGGACAGCGAAATGACCGATAGTGACACAGAGGGAGACAAGAGATCGACAACGGTTTGGGGTATTGCCGTGTTAGTGGCCGCACTGGGAGCGTGGATCATGTACGACGCACTCCCGGGCATCAACTGGCTTGTCTGGACGATGTGCGCGAGCGCCGGCCTCCTGGTCTTCGTTCGATCTGTTCTTCCGGGGACATCGCTGGTGACATGGCTCGTGATTTTTGCCGTGGTCATTGCTGGGGGCGCTGCGTTTACCGCCGATCAGTTTCTGCACGGATTGATTTGCCTCTCGGTGATAATGCTGCTCGCTCTCGCCATGCTGCTGTCGGTTGACGCGCGAGTCGAGCGCCTCACCGCTGTTTTTGCGATCGTTGCGCCGGTCGTTGCCTTCGGTTTGGCCCTCTCTGAATCGCTGCACCGTCTGACGGCCGCGCTTCACCTGGTTCGCTCATCCCGCGCAAGAGCGGTGCTGCGCGGCCTCGCAATCACCGCTCCTGTCCTTCTGGTTTTCGGGCTGTTACTCTCGACAGCCGATCCGACATTCGCCGGCTGGCGCGATGCCATTCAGGACCTGCTTGCAAGCTGGGCCTTCATTCCCCGAACGATCTTCTTCCTCGGTCTTCTTGCGGTCACACTTGGAGCTTTCGGGCATGCATCTCGAGGTGCGACCCATGAGCCATATGGAATTGCCTACCCGGTGCGGTCGTCGTCCAGCGAGCCTGACCGATGGCTCGGGGCGACGGAGCATCTCATTCTCATGGCCAGCGTGAGCCTGCTGTTCTGGGTCTTTCTGGCCGTGCAGATCAGCTATCTCTTCGGCAACCTGCCCTCGATCACGGGCTCCGGGATGACATTCGCCGAGTACGCACGGCGCGGATTTGCGGAGCTCAGCGTGGTGGCGTCAGCCACCGCGCTGCTCATAATCGTCGCCCAGCGATACGGAAAAACTGATCGCCGCCACCAGTTGTTGAGAGGAGTTACACTTTCCGTCATCGTCGGCGTGCTCTTCCTGCTTACGTCCGCGTTTCATCGCGTTTCACTCTACGAGGAAGCGTACGGGTTCACTACCGCGCGGCTCTATGCTCAGGCCTACATGATCATTGTAGCGATCAGCCTCGTCGCTCTCGCGCGCGAAGTGACTGCTGAGCTAAACGTACCTCGCCTCTTTCGCACCGCCGGCGTAACCGCAATCCTCGCGTTCATCGGGCTTATTTACTGGAACCACGAATCGTGGATCGCCGAACGCAACGTCGATCTTTTTGCTTCGACGGGAAAGCTCGACGTCGTGTATCTGACTCGAGATCTGTCCGCTGATGCCATTCCGACGATTGTTAGTCGGCTGCCGACGCTCCCGGAGCCGGCAAAATCACAGCTCTCGGCAGCGTTGGCTCTGCGATACCCTCACCCGCACGCCGACCGCTGGTTTGAATGGAACCTCGGCCGCACGCGAGCCCGAAAAGCGCTAGGCAGTCTTTGAGGCAACGCCGTATTCGTCCCAGAACGCCGCCATCGCCCGCATTCCGATCCTGAAATTCTCCTCGCTCAACCATTCATCGGGAGCGTGAGCGTTCTCACCGGGAAGCCCGAAGCCGACCAACAGTACCGGAGCATGGAGTATTCGCTCGAAGTCGCCGACAACGGGGATTGACCCGCCCTCGCCGACTATCACCGGAGGCTTTGAAAAGGCAGTCGCTAGAGCGCGTCGCGCCGCGTCGTACACCGGGCCATTCAGCTCTGCGCGCCACGGTTTGCCGCCGTGGAGAAATTTCACCGTCGCTGTCACGCCCTTTGGTGCGACCTTGTTGACGTGCGCGAGAATCTTTTCTTCGATTTCGTGCGGACTTTGATCCGGCACGAGGCGGCAACTGACCTTTGCCATCGCTTTTGATGGCAGTACTGTCTTTGCCCCCTCGCCAGTGTAGCCACTGAGCAGGCCGTTCACTTCGCACGTCGGACGCGCCCAGAGCTGCTCGAGAATGGAAAATCCCTTCTCCCCGCCGAGCTCTGGTGCGCCCGTTTCAAGACGGAATGTCTCGGGGTCGAACGGCAATTTTTTCATGCCTTCGAGAACCGCCGGCTCCCACGTTCGCACTGAATCGTAGAATCCGTCGATCATTACGTGGCCGTTCTCGTCATGCATTGTCGAGAGAATTTTCGCCAGCACCATCGCGGGATTCACAACGGCCCCGCCGTACGCGCCCGAGTGTAGATCGACAGTCGGCCCACAGACATTCAGCTCGAAGTACGCGAGGCCTCGCAGCGACGACAGGATAGACGGCTGGCCGGGAGCAAACATGGCCGAGTCGGATATGACGACCGCCTCGGCGGCAAGCATGTCGGTGTGATCCTCGATGAATTTCTCGAGATGGTCGCTCCCAACTTCTTCTTCACCTTCGGCGATCACAACAACGTTCACCGGCAGTTTCCCGCGCGTTGCAAGGTGTGCCTGGAGCGCCTTGATGTGCAGGAACAGCTGGCCTTTGTCATCCACCGATCCGCGCGCGTAGATATTGCCATTTCTAACCGTCGGCTCGAACGGAGGTGACGTCCAAAGGTCAAGAGGCTCGGCTGGTTGCACATCGTAGTGACCGTACACGAGCACCGTCGCAGCGCCTGGGGCGCCGCGCCATTCGCCGATGACAATCGGGTGGCCGGGCGTTTGAAATACCTGTGCCTGAAGCCCCGCGTTCTCTAGCGACGCCCTAACCCACTCGGCTGTCTTTGCGGTGTCCGCATTATGCTCGGACTTCGCGCTGACGCTGGGAATGCGGAGTAGATCGAAGAGCTCATCGCGCGTTCGCGAATAATTCTCCTCCAGATATTGTGTCAGGTCGGACTTCGGGCTGCCGGTCATTTGATTTATTGAGAGAATGCTTCGTTTAGGCCGCTGCCCTGGCGGCGGCCATTCCAGAGAATGTCGCGAGTATTGACAGCGTTACGCTAAGCACCACGTATGCCGCCGTTTTAACGTACTCCCCGCCGCGGATCAATCCGACGGCTTCGAAGCTGAACGCGGAAAATGTAGTGAAACCGCCGCAGAACCCTGTAATGAGCGCGGCACGCATTTGTGGCGAGGTTTGTTCATTCAAGTAGTGCTGGGCAAGCACGCCGATAACGAACCCTCCGACCACGTTGACAGCGAGCGTCCCTGCCGGAAACGCGACAGCGGCCGAGCGCTGAACCAAACCACCAACCAGATAGCGTAGAACGCTTCCGGCCGCACCACCTAACGCGATCCAGATTAGCATGAACGTGAACTTAATTCCCCCCCTTGCCTTCCGCAGTGAGCACCCCATAGTTGGGAAAGGGTTTACCGGGCTTTGTAGCCCGCAATCACCGAGATGGTTAACCAATGCCAAACAGGCTGGCTAACGAAACGAGCCCGTACCTTCTTCAGCACGCCAACAACCCTGTCGATTGGTACCCATGGGGTTCGGAGGCACTGGAGCGCGCACGCACTGAAGACCGCCCGATCCTGTTGAGCATCGGGTACGCCGCCTGTCACTGGTGTCACGTGATGGCTCACGAGTCTTTTGAAAACGAAGAAACGGCGAAGCTGATGAATGAACTGTTCGTCAACATCAAGGTCGATCGTGAGGAGCGTCCGGACATCGACGGCATCTACATGCAGGCCGTGCAGGCAATCACGGGACGCGGTGGCTGGCCAATGACCGTTTTTCTGACCCCGGCAGGCGAGCCGTTTTACGGAGGCACCTATTACCCGCCGAAGGACGCCCATGGCATTCCGGGTTTTACTCGCGTCCTGGCGTCTGTCGCCGACTCGTACAAGAACAAACGCGAATCAATAGCGCACACGGCAGCGCAGATCCGCGAGATTTACGATGCATCGAAACTGCGGACTACCACTGAAGGTGCGCTCGGCAGTCATGCGTTGGATCTCGCGTATCGCGGAGTAGCGCAGAATTACGATGTGCGGCACGGCGGGTTTGGCGACGCACCGAAATTTCCGCCGACGATGATTCTCGATTTCCTGCTCCGGTATTGGCGGCGCGCAGAGGCGCCGTACGCGCTGGAAATGGTGTCCGACACTTTCCAGAAGATGGCGAACGGCGGGATCTACGATCAGATCGGCGGCGGTTTCCACCGATACGCCGTAGACGGGCTCTGGCTCGTTCCGCATTTCGAGAAAATGCTGTACGACAACGCCCTTCTCGTTCGACTCGGCGCTAATCTCTGGCAGGCTACTCATGATCCGGACGTGAGGCGAGTTACCGAGGAGACTGTAAACTGGGTTCGCCGGGAAATGACGTCGCCCGAAGGCGGGTTCTATTCGTCGCTCGACGCGGACAGCGAAGGAGAGGAAGGACGATTCTACGTGTGGAGCGAAGGGGAGCTCGACGAGCTCCTGGGCTCGGATTCCATGGCGGTGAAGACCTACTACTGCTCGACGCCCTCAGGGAACTTCGAGGGAGAGAATATCCTGCACGTGCGCGCGCAATCGGCAATGGTGGCCGCGCGAGTAGGCATCTCTCCGGATCTCTTTTCGAAAATAATTGCCGACGCCAAGGCGACGCTTTACCCCGTTCGCGCACGCCGCGCATGGCCGGCGCGCGACGAGAAAGTTCTCGCAAGCTGGAATGGCTTGATGTTGCGCGGACTGGCGACAGCGGGGCGCGCATTTCAAAGCGAATACATTGGCCGTCTCGCACTGAACAACGCTGAATTCCTCTATCGCTCGATGGTTGACGGTGGCCGCGTGATGCGCTCGCGCACTGGAGGCGAGACTCGACTGCGTGGCTATCTCGAGGATCACGCGGCAGTCGCGCTTGGTTTTGTCGGGGTTTACGAATTGACGTTCGACCCTATGTGGATTCATCGAGCCACCGACATTGCGCACGTGATGATCGAGCTGTTCTGGGACGATCAGATTGGCGCGTTCTTTGACACAGCCCGCGATGCTGAGCCACTGATTACCCGCCCGCGCGACGTTGCAGACAACGCGATTCCATCAGGTACGTCGCTGGCCGTTGATCTTCTGCTGACTTTGTCGGAGCTCACTCGCGATGCCGAGCTGCGCCGGCGAGCGACGTTTGTTATTGAGACTCTGGCAACTCCTCTGATCCGCTTTCCCAGCGGCTTTGGTCATCTCCTTGGTGCGGCCGACATGGCGGCGAATGGGGCCGTCGAGATTGCAATTGCCGGAGACCGGAACGACAAGGCCTTCAAGGCACTCGAGAAAGAAGTTGCCGAGCACTATGTGCCGTCGCTTGTCCTCGCGGGTGGAACCGCATCGTCGGGCATCGGCTTGCTAGAAGACCGCGAAGCTCGCGACGGCCGCGCAACTGCCTACGTTTGCAGATCGTACGCTTGCGAAGCGCCGGTATCAGATCCTTCACTCCTGGCCTCGCAGCTCGAACAGGCCGGAAGAATTCAACAATAGTAATTTGGCAGACATCAAGCCCTCATTCACCCGTGGTGTTTTCGCGGGTGCGGTTCACAACGACCTGTTTTTCCCCTATCCTCCGCCGCTCGATAAACGAAATCCGGCTGAGGCTGCAGTTGTCAGGCGGCTCATCGGGGAGATTGATCGAATGGAGCGGGACAAGATCATCGATCCCGCACAATTCGACGAGGACGAGACAGTCAGTGAGGAAGTGATCCGTGAGTTCGCACGTGTCGGTCTCCTCGGTTTGACGATTCCCAGGCAGTACGGTGGTCTCGAACTATCGGCAACCGCGTATGCCCGGGTGTTCGAACAAATCTCGGCTGTTGATCCGTCACTCGCAGTCCTGGTGGGAGTGCATTGCGGTCTCGGATCGAAGGCGATCGTTCTTTACGGAAACGAAGAACAGAAAGCGCGATATCTTCCGATGCTCGCGCGCGGCGAGACGCTCGCCGCGTATGCACTGACCGAACCGGAGACGGGTTCCGACGCTCAGAACATCAAGACGACCGCGAAGCTGTCCGATGATGGAAAGCGCTGGGTATTGAACGGTCACAAGATCTGGATCGGCAACGGTCATCGGGCGGGTGTCATTGCGACGTTCGCGCAAACTCCAATCGAGCGGCGCGGTGAAACGGTGATGCGTTCCACCGCTTTCATCCTCCGCCCGGATATGCCCGGCTTCAACGTGCTTGGAACGGTTCGGAAGCTCGGCATTCGTGGATCGACTCAGGCAGAGCTTCTGTATGAGAACCTCGAAGTTCCTGTGGACCACGTACTCGGCACAGTGGGAAAAGGATTCGCTGTCGCAGTGCACGTCCTGAACGCCGGTCGGTTGACGCTTGCCGCCGGATGCACTTCCGGTGCGAAGAAAATGGTCGGCGAGATGGCCCGCTATGCAGAGCAGCGTGTTCAATTCGGTCATCCGCTGGCGCACTTCGAGATAACTCAAAGAAAGCTGAGTCACCTCGCTGCATCGGCTTACGCGGCAGATGCAATGCTTGGTGTGCTCGCCTCGCTCGCAGACAACTCCGAGACTGACTTCTCCATCGAGGCGGCGTGCGCGAAAGTTTTTGCCAGTGAACTGATCTGGGAGGCGGCCGACGAGATGGTTCAGGTTGCCGGTGGGCGTGGATTCGTGAAGCCGTATCCCTACGAGCGGTTGCTGCGCGACTCACGTATCAATCGAATATTCGAGGGTGCCAACGAAGTCCTCAGATTGTTCGTCGCGCTAAACGGCATTCAGGGCCCGGCTGAGGCGTTGAAAGAAGTCGGGAGCGCATTGCGGAAACCGCTGCGGAATCTCGGTCTTCTAAGCGGGTTCGCCACATCGCGCATCCGCAGCATGGTTGGGGCATCCGCGACGCTGGACGCCGACCTGCATCCCCGATTGCACGACCACAAGAAGTTTTTCGAGAAGCATGTGGCTGAGCTCAAGACGGCGACCAATAGAGCCATCATGCGTCATCGCGGCGAGATCATCGACCGTCAGCTTGTTCTCGAGCGTCTCGCCAACATGGCTATCGAGCTTCTTGCGACCGCGTCAGTGCTGTCCAGAACTCAGAGCCTGCTCGACGAGAACGGCGAAGAGGCTTCTGAGCGAGAGCTCGCGCTTTGCGATTTGTTCTGCGTGGAGTCGGGACTTCGCTTTCGCGCGGCCCGGGTGACGCTCGATTCGTTCGCAGAAATTACTGATGCAAAGCGGCGTACTGTCGCCGCCGACGTCAGGAAAGCGGGCGAGTACTTCGTAAAGGACTCGATCCTCGAGGTCGGCTGAGAATTCTTCGCCGGCGAGCTTCCGCGATGCCGACTCCTTTCAATGGCCACGAAACATCTCGCCTATCCCGAGAGATCAGCGCAGCTCTTGAGGATCGTCCCGCAGTTCTGACAGATCACCTTGCACTTGATCTCGCGGATGTCCGTCGAGCCACAGACATCGCAGACTTCCTGGCTCTTCTCGCTCATTCAAAGTCGAGCGCAAGGTCCATCGCTTTGGCGGAGTGGGTCAAGGCTCCCACCGAGATCCAGTCTACGCCGGTTTCCGCGATTGCACGCACCGTCTGAAGATTCACCCCGCCGGAGGCTTCGGTAACGGCGCGTCCGTCGATCAGCCTGACGGACTCCCTGAGCTCCGCGTTGGACATGTTGTCCAGCATGATGACGTCGGCGCCGGCTTCGACCGCTCTTCCGACCTGCTCTACTCTATCGCATTCAATCTCGACAGGAGTGTTCTCTGGCGCGATGTCGCGCGCACGTTGAACTGCCAGCGCGACGTCGCCGCCAAGCGCGGCCAGATGGTTGTCCTTGATGAGGATCGCACAGGCGAGATCCATTCTGTGGTTCATCCCTCCCCCGGCCCGCACCGCGTATTTTTCCAGCCGCCGCCACCCTGGCGTCGTCTTGCGAGTATCCAGAATCCGAGCTCCCGTTCCCTTCACGGCCCTGACGAATTCGGCGGTGAGCGTCGCAACTCCCGACAGTCGCTGCATGTAGTTCAACGCAACTCGCTCAGCCGACAGCAAGCCACGAGCGTGGCCGGTCATGAACATCACGGGAGTGCCCGCGGCAACGTGGTGCCCATCTTTCACTGCGGCGCGCACGGAGGACTTCGGATCACGTTGTCGGAAGGCCTCGCGAGCCAGAGCAATTCCCGCGATCACTCCTGATTGCCGAGCGATCATCGAGCAGCGCGCGCGTCGGTCGGATAGGATCGTTGCGATTGCGGTGATGTCATTTTCAGCAACGTCTTCAGCCAACGCTTCCCGAACCATGGTCGCGGTCATGAGACGCGCGTACGGAAAGCGAAGCGCGCCGGACGGCGCAAAACCGCGCTCGGCGAGGACTGCAATCCGCCTGCTTCGCAAAGTCATTCGCCAGGATCCTCGGTAGTCTCCGGCTTCATCGACAGCGGACGGTGTCCACCGATTGCGATCATCCGCTCGATCGCGGTGCGGGCACGCGCAGCCGTTTCAGGGTCTACAGTGATGACGTGCTCGAGATTCTGAAGCGATCTCAGAACCTTTGGCAGAGTCGTGACTTTCATGTAGGCGCATACTGCCAGCTCGCTCGCGGGAAAGAATCTCTTCGTCGGATTCTCCCGGCGCAGGCGATGAAGGATGCCAACTTCGGTAGCAACGATGAATTCATCAGCGCTGGAGATCTTCGGACGATTGATCATCCCCTCGGTGGACAATATCTGCACGCCCTCAGGATCGACATCGCCAGCCGAGACGGCTTCAACAGCGCTGGTGGCGCAGCCGCATTCGGGATGGATCAGGAACTCGGCCTCAGGATGATTGGCACGCTGGAGATTGATATGCTCCGGATCGATACCCGCGTGCACATGACACTCGCCCATCCACACGTGCATGTTCTGGCGCCCTGTCACTCTTCTGACATGCGCACCGAGAAACATGTCGGGAAGAAAGAGAATGTCCTTCTCTGGCGGTATCGAGTTCACTATTTCGACCGCGTTGCCCGATGTGCAGCAATAGTCGCTCTCTGCCTTTACGTCAGCAGTCGTGTTGACATATGACACGACGATGGCGCCCGGATGCTCCACTTTCCACTCGCGGAGCTGGTCGCCATCGATCGTTGATGCGAGCGAGCAGCCCGCGGCGAGATCCGGCAGAAGGACTTTTTTCTGTGGCGACAGTACCGCCGCCGTTTCCGCCATGAAGTGCACGCCGCAGAAGACGATGATGTCCGCCGATGTTTTCGCCGCCTCGCGGCTAAGCCCAAGCGAGTCGCCAACGTAGTCAGCAACATCCTGTACTTCAGGGCGCTCATAGTTGTGCGCCAGAATTACAGCATTGCGTTCCTTCGCCAGCGCCTTGATCTCGGCCTGGAGCTCGGCGGCGTCGTACTTGATTGCTGTTGCGGTCATATCACCATTCGATGTGTTTCCCCTGCCATTTCTTCACCGTGTGCGGAAAGTCGCTTCTATAATGTCCGCCGCGCGATTCCTTTCTCATCAACGCGGCTTCGGCGATCAGCTGAGACGTGTCGATCATGTTCCCTTCCTCCGTCGCGCCAGCGGGCAGGCGCTTCCTTATTTCAGCGAGCAGGTCGAGACATTTCCGCAAACCTTTCGCCGTGCGATCGATGCCTGCGTAATCCCACATCACTTGACGGATGTTGTCAGCCGCAACCTGAGCAGCACCCCGATCGGCGAGAGACGGAGCGTCCCACGCCGCCTTTCGTGGAGCACCCGTCATTTTCGGCAGGGCAATCATATCCCGCGCCACGCGCTCGGCGAACACCAAGCCTTCAAGAAGCGAGTTTGAGGCCAGCCGGTTTGCGCCATGAACACCGGTTCGCGACACCTCGCCGCAGGCATAAAGCCGGTTAAGGCTCGACCGACCTGCGAGATCGGTAACGATGCCACCCATCATATAGTGTGCGGCGGGAATGACAGGTATGAGATCCTTTGATGGATCGATGCCTCGCGCCTTGCACAGCGCAAAAATGCCCGGAAAGCGGTTCTTGAACGACTTGCCTAGTTTTCTGCCGTCTAGCCAGACGCGGCTGCCATTTGCCTGCTCCCTAAAAATCGCGCGCGCAACGACGTCGCGCGGAGCGAGTTCAGCCAGGCGGTGTTTCTTGACCATGAAACGCACGCCGGCATCGTTTAGAAGCACAGCGCCCTCTCCTCGCACCGCCTCGGAAATAAGAGCGAGCGGATTTTCCGGTGTCTCGAGAGCCGTTGGATGGAACTGGACGAACTCCATGTCGGCGAGACGGACGCCTGCTCTATGTGCGATTGCGTACCCATCACCAGTCGCAACTGCGGGGTTGGTCGTATACCGGTACACCTGCCCACAGCCGCCGGTTGCGAGAACTGTAGCATCTGCAATGATCTCGATCGGCGCACCCGCTTGCGTCGCCTTGATCCCGCGGCAGACTCCGTCGCTGACGATTAGGTCGAGGACGCGGGTTTTTTCCAGCACTTGAATGTTCTTCGTCTTTCGAACTAGCTCGATGAGCGTCCGTGCCACTTCGGCCCCGGTTTGATCGCCGTGCGCGTGGACGATCCTGCGGCGGGAGTGCGCAGCTTCCTTTCCCAGCTTGAACGCACCTCCGGGCTCGAGGTCAAAGTCGGCACCGGCAGTGTGAAGCTCGCGGACCCTCGCTGGACCTTCTTCAACCAGAACCTGAACCGCCTTCGAGTCACAAAGCGCGGCACCGGCTGCGAGAGTGTCCTTCCAATGGAGATCGGGCGAGTCTCCGGCGCCGAGTGCGGCGGCAATTCCGCCCTGCGCGTAGGCAGTGGCGCTGTCGAAGAGCGACATCTTGGTGAGAACCATGACGTCCCCATCAGATGAGGCGCGCCTCGCGGTATGCAGACCAGCCACGCCGCTGCCAACAACAAGAAATCTTGTGCGGATTCTTTCAGCCATCGTTGGGAATCAATGCCGGGTTCTCTTCTATAGAAAGGGGATTCGCCGTTAAACGGTTGGCCACGAACACACGAAGGGCACGAAGAGGACCAGCGGCGTCGCTGGTTTGATCTCACCCTCCTGCTATTCGGAAACGGACCGGACGGATGGGTTAACGGATCAGGTACGGAACGACAGAAGGGAATGGGGTTGGGTTATCCGAACGCCCGTCGTTACGCCAAATCGAGCTCTTTCCGGCCGCAACAGTCTGACGCATCTGTAATCCCGCGTCCGTAGTTCCCCCAA